>CALKMQ010000211.1 GCA_938092125.1 uncultured bacterium | reverse complement strand
GTGATGCAGCTAAGAAAGCCTTAGATCAGGGTTACACAAAATATACTGCTGGGCCTGGAATGATTGAACTCAGAGAAGCAATTTGTGAAAAACTAAATAGAGAAAATAAAATATCATATGACCCTTCTGATATTCTCGTTTCAAATGGCGAAAAACAAAGCTTGTATAATGCTTGTCAAGCTATCTTTAATCCTTCTGATAGTGTAATTGTATTCTCACCTTACTGGGTCTCATTTCCTGAATTTGTAAAAATGGCAGATGCTAAACCTGTTTTAGTAGATACGCTTCCGGAAAGTAATTTTGAACCAGATTTTAAAGATCTTGAAGCAAAGATAGATCCTTCCATTAAGGGAGTTATTATCAACTCGCCATCAAATCCTACAGGAGGAGTATGGAAAAATGAGGCTATCGTTAAATTATTAAAATTGTCAAAAAAACATGGTTGGATAGTCATTTCTGATGAGTGTTATGAAAGGTTGGTTTATGATGGCACTTTTATTAGTGCTGAAAAATTAAACCAAACTCATGATATTGGCGCTACGGTTTTAACGTGTATGAGTTTATCTAAAACATACGCAATGACTGGTTGGCGAATTGGTTATAGTGCTGGTCCAAAAGATATTATAAAAGCTATGTCAAAAATTCAAGGCCAAGCTACTTCTTGTGCTAATTCAATAGGGCAAAAAGCAAGTATAGAAGCATTAATTGGTGACCAAACTTGTGTTGAAGATATGAAGAGCTTGTTTTTAAAAAGAAGAGATTTAATTGTTGAGCTTTTGAATGATTTGCCTGGAGTGAAGTGTGCAACTCCAAAAGGGGCATTCTATGTTTTTCCCGATTTTAGTTCTTATTTGGGCCAAAAAGCCAATGGCAAATTATTAAAAGATACTTTTGATATTTCAGAGTATATTCTTGATTCTGTAAAGGTAGTTACAGTTCCAGGAGATGGTTTTGGTGCGCGCGGGCATATAAGGTTTTCATATGCAACAAATAGAAAAATAATTCAAGAGGGAATGAATCGTGTTAAAAAAGCCCTCGAAATGATTTAGGAGTAAAAAATGAAAAAAAACATACATCCAGAAAATTACAGACTAGTAGTCTTTAAAGACACATCATGTAACTATTCCTTTCTAACGAAATCTACGATTGAAACAAAAGACACAGTAGTGTGGGATGACGGGAATGAATACCCTCTATACAATATTGAAATTTCTAATAAGTCACATCCTTTCTTCACGGGACAACAAAATTTAGTTGACACTGCAGGAAGAATCGAAAAATTCCAAAAGAAATATAGTAAAAAGTAGAAAAGCTAATTGTTAAAATAGCCCTACTAGACTTCGTGTCTAGTAGGGCTATTTTTATATAATGAAAAGATTACTTTTACTTTTAACAATGAAGCCAAACATCCTCGTTGGTGGGCAAGCTGTTATAGAAGGTGTCATGATGAGAGTTCCCGGAGCATATTCAACCGCCGTTAGAGATCCAAAGGGCAACTTAAGATTAAAAAGAGAAAATTTTACTTCAATAACCCAGAGTTCTACATTTTGGTCAAAGCCCATATTTAGAGGTATTGCATCGTTATATGAGGCTATGAAAATGGGAATGTCTACTTTACAGTGGTCAGCAGATATTAGTTATCCAGAAGAAAGTGATAATGATAGTAACTTTTCTAAATTTTTGGATACTCTAACCACCTTTATTTCAATTTCCTTAGCAATTTTATTATTCATGGTTTTGCCAATGTGGTTAACAACTCAATTGTTGAACATAGAAAAAGATGCAATCCTCTTCAACCTTTCCTCTGGCGCATTTCGAATTTTATTTTTTATAATTTATTTATTTTTAATATCAAGAATAAATGATGTTTCAAGATTATTTCAGTACCACGGTGCTGAACATAAGGTTGTTTATAATTTTGAATCAGGAAAAGATATTTCGATAAAAAATGCAAAATCATTCTCAACACTACATCCCCGGTGTGGAACTAGTTTTATGTTTATTGTTTTATTCTCAGCTATTTTTGTCTTTGCTGTGGTTGATACAATAACTATTTATTTTTTTGGAAAAATTTCTCTATCAATTAGACTACTATCGCATTTACCCTTAATACCTTTTGTATCTGGGGTTGGTTACGAATTAATAAAAATAACATCTAAAAGTGAAAGCATAATTTTTAAGACTTTGAAGAAGCCAGGTATATTATTACAAAACATTACAACAAGGGAACCTGATGATAAAATGCTCGAAGTTTCTATTGCTGCAATCAAGGATGCATTTAGAGATGAGTACGAAGAGTTTCGGGGTAAACAGTTTACAGCAGAGGCTATAGAGTGAGAGATAAATTAGAATCAATTATTGATAAATATAATTTTATTCAAGGACAAATGACTGATCAAGAAATTTTATCAAACCCTGAAAAATTAAAAGATCTAGCAAAAGAATATAAACAGCTTGAGCCAGTAGTTTTAATAGGAATTGAGTATATCAAAATTTTAGATCAAATAACTGATTGTGAATCATTAATTGATTCAGATGACCCTGAGTTAAAAGAAATGGCAATTGAAGATCTAGCTTCAAATAAGAAAATGAAAGCAAATATTGAAGAAGATTTAAAGATCAAATTAATACCTAAGGACCCATTAGATAATAAAAATATAATTTTAGAAATAAGAGCAGGGACAGGCGGTGATGAAGCTGCATTATTTGCAGCAGACTTATTTCGGATGTATTCTCATTTTTCTGAAAAATATAATTGGGAAAAAGAGCTAATAGCATCAAATGAAATCGGAATTGGTGGTTTCAAAGAAGTAATTATTGGTTTAAAAGGGAAAGGGGCATACGGGATGTTAAAGTACGAAAGTGGAGTCCATCGTGTTCAGCGCGTTCCAGAGACTGAAACTGGAGGAAGAGTCCACACATCTGCAGCTACTGTAGCCGTTTTACCTGAGGCTGAGGAGGTAGATGTTGAAATTAATGATATAGATTTAAAGATTGATACATATAGAGCTAGTGGTGCTGGAGGACAGCATGTGAATAAGACAGAATCTGCTATACGGATCACCCACATTCCTACTGGGCTTGTTGTTACTTGTCAGGATGAGTCATCACAACATAAAAATAGAGCTTCTGCTTTAAAAGTTTTAAGGTCTAGGTTATTGGCTGAT
>CALKMQ010000210.1 GCA_938092125.1 uncultured bacterium | reverse complement strand
TAGGAGAAAGGTTAGTAACTAACGATGGAATTATTATGTCATACAGCATAAATGTTCCTATAAAAAATGAAGGGCGATTTCAAAATTCACAAGTTGATGCAATAATGGTTGGAGAGATTAGTTTATCAAAAACCGGGAATGATTTTTGGAATATTGGGGGCGAAGTATTTATCGATGATGGCTCAATTTTATCATTTAAAGATAATTTTTCAGGCTTAAATGGTTATGTTTATTTTGACAATAACGGTATAAACCCTGATATGGATTTAATAGCGTCTACAACAATAGCTGATGAAGAAATAAGACTTCGAGTCAAAGGTGATTTAGATAATGCAGACCTAGTGCTTGAATCTTCAAGTGGGTTTTCAGAAAGTGATATCATAGAATTATTAACTTTTGGCTCTAGATTTGAGGATCAATCAATGTTGTCTAATGGGTTTGGAGTACAAGCAACATCAGTTCTTGGTTCGCTACTTGAAACTCAATTAGAGAAAAACCTTGAAGAGATGTCTTCTTTAAAATTGCTTAAACCTGATGAAATTGACGTTTCAGGAACTGCTAGTTTTATAAGTGGTCAAAACCTATCTGCTAGCGAGCGAAATGAATTAGAAGATTTTAAGATTTCTGCTAAAAAGAAATTTGGAAGTAAAACATATGCGAATTTATCCTACAAAAAATCATTTTCGCTTACAAATCCCGATCAATTACAAATTGGTGTAGAATATAAATTAAATCGTAATTTATCTCTTGTAGGGAACATGGATGATAAGGGTAACTTACATCTTAAGTATCGTTACAGATACGCTTATTAGTTCTATATAAAAGATAATAATACGTGATAAAATATTTTTACATCGCCATTTTAGGCTTTTCAATTTTTTGTAATCTTATTGCTCAGGAAGAGGCAATTAAAATCAAGTCTGTCAGCATTGATGGAAATAAATCTATAAAAAAAAAAGAGCTAATGCCATTGCTCAGACAACGACCGTCAAATTTTTCTTTTACATTCAAAGGTAGGCCATTTAATAATCGCCTTTTAAAGATGGATGCCTTGACTTTAAAAAATTATTTTATTTCAAAAGGTTTTTTATTGGCAGATGTTAAAGAATCTGCATCATTTCACAATAATGAAGCTGATATTGTCTTTAATGTTAGTGAAGGAAAACAATTTTTTATTTCTGAAGTAAACATTAGTGGCAACTTGAGTCTATCTTTTCATGAAATTCAACGGACACTTAACCTGTTTAAAAATGATCCTTTTAATAGCGTTTTACTTAACGAGAGGGTTGCGAGTTTGCAAAAAAAATTGGAACTATTTTCAAAACTATTTTCATTAATAGAAATAGAGCCAATTATAAGTGATTCAGTTGTAATTAATATAAATATTCAAGAAGGTAAAGATGTATTTATTGGGAAAACATATATTGAAGGCATTGCTTCTAAAGATAGTGTTCTAGTAGAAAGAGAATTAATTTACAAAAAGGGTGATTATTTTGATCCTGATAAGGTTGAAAAGTCTAAGAGAAGATTAAAAGAGACTGATATTTATTCTCTTATAAATATTACTCCAGTGAAAGTTACAGACTCAGACTCGATAGTAAATATGGTCATATCCTTAAATGAATATAAGCAGAGAGAATGGTTGTCAGTCGGAGGCTTTGAGCCAATAGAATTTTATGAAGGATTAGATCCATTGCCCTCTTTAGGTGGTTTCATAGAGTGGCGAAACAGGTCAATTTTTAATACGAACTCAAATTTTTCTACAAAGTTTTTAATAGGGTTTCCATGGGAAACAAATTTTAATTTACCAAGACTTCGCTATGATATTGGTTTTGATACAAATTGGATTCTTGGCATACGCTGGCCTACTAAGCTAAATAGTTTTTATGAAACATTAATAAATTATGATCAAGAAAATATTGATCGTGTAGAACGGTATGGAGTTGAGATGTTGCAAAGGATTATGATCGATGAAAGATCATATTTCCAAAACATAACAGTTTGGGAAAATTTTAGTGACAATAATAGTGTAAATGTATTAAATCAATCGAGCAATACTAATTCAATAAAAAATCTACAGCAAAGATCACTCTCTTTTAGATTGCACATAGATAAAAAAGATGATCCGTTATTTCCAAAAACAGGATATCTATTAGATCTTTACTTTAAGTCAACTGGATATTTTTTGGGTGGCGCTAGAGATTATTATAAATTTGATTTTTCTTTTAATAAGTATTTAAAAATATCAAAAAATTCTGTACTGGCTACAAGGTTTAAAATAGGGAGGTTTTGGTTTTGGGAAAATTCTTATATTGATTATAGCTATGAAAAGTTTTATTTAGGTGGAAGTTCAAATATGAGAGGGTGGGAAATTTTAAAATATAGAACTATTAATGATCAAACAAATATCCCCATGGGTGGCACACATAGGCTTCTTATAAACTCAGAGTTTCGTCATCAATTTAACCAGAATTTGGGTTTGACGTTATTTTATGATGGTGGCATTCTTTCTGAAAATTTTGATAAATTAGTAAAAAGAAAATTAGGTTGGGATGTTGGGATTGGTTTTACTTTTGCAACTCCCCTTGGGCCAGTGAGGTTTGATTATGCAATCCCTAGCATAGATAATGAAGTCATTTTTAGTAACGGGAAAATTAATTTTGGAGTGCAATATCTATTTTAAGTGAATATATTTTGGAACTTAAAATATCTTATTTTGTTATTAATGTTATCATTATAATTTGATATTAAATTAATGCAAATTAAATAGAACAAATAAAATGAATATATCAAAAAACTTATTAGCCTTACCTGTTCTGATGCTTTTTATTTCATGTGCAAAAAATGCTCCTGATTTAATTAATCTTGCGCAATCAAATCTTGATAAAAATCAAGAAGATGATGCTATTAAAAATTTAAATATTCTTTTAGATAAATACCCCAATGATAGTCTTGCTTCATATGCACAGTACAAATTAGCAAGTATATATAAAAATTGGAAAAACGATCCTGAAAATCTATTCGAAGCACTTGAAAAAACAATTAATAACTACCCTAATTCTTTGCATTGTAAACAGGCAAAAAAAGAAAAAGAAGCTTTTCAGGGATGGATTATAAATAATGCTGAAACGTTAAGAAAAAGGAAAATGACAATGGAGTCGATTAATAACCTCGACTACTTGGTTAAAAACTTCCCTAATCACGAATTGGCATCTAAAGCTCAGTATATAGTTGGTGACATTTATATGAATGATCTAAGAGATTTTGAAAAAGCATTAACTGAATATCGAATCGTTCTAACTAGATACACTGGCTCTAAAGAAGAGGCACTTGCGCAATTTATGATCGGCTACATATATGCGAATGTGTTGAAAGATTTTGTTTCAGCTCGTAAAGAATATCAAGTATTTTTAGATAATTTCCCCAAACATGAGTTATATCCTTCAGTAAAATTTGAAATTGACTACCTTGGTAAAGATATCAATGAAATTCCCGCATTAAAACACATTACTTCTTAGATATCAAATTTATAATATGAATGAGTTTAGTTTATCAGCTATCAATGATCGTATATCAGAAGCATCTGAGTTTGTACAATCATTAAGAGATGGTCTCCAAAAAAAAGTCGTTGGCCAAAAAACTCTTATAGATAAAATTATTATTTGTATGCTCGCAGATGGGCATATGCTTTTAGAGGGTGTGCCCGGACTCGCTAAAACACTAACTGTAAAAACGTTGGCCTCGTCAATTAGTACAGGTTTTCAAAGAATTCAATTTACACCAGATATGCTTCCTGCTGATTTGATAGGAACACTAATTTACAATCAAAAATCTGGAGAGTTTGATACAAGAAAAGGTCCGATATTTTCAAATATTATCCTTGCTGATGAAATAAATAGATCTCCTGCTAAAGTTCAAAGTGCTCTTCTAGAAGCGATGCAAGAAAAACAAGTGACCATTGGCGAAAATACTTTTAAAATGAATCTTCCTTTTTTAGTCTTAGCAACTCAAAATCCTCTTGAGCAAGAAGGTACTTATCCATTACCAGAGGCTCAGGTAGATCGCTTTATGTTTAAACTAATTGTTAATTATCCAGATATTGATTCTGAAAAAAAACTAATGAGGTTAAATACTCAATCCTCAAAAAACGCAGAAGAAAATCCAATCGTTAAACCTGAAAAAATAATTAAAGCACAAAATATAATAACAGATATTTATGTCGATGAGAAAGTAGAAGATTATATATTAAATTTAATCTTCGCAACTAGAGACCCGCTAAAATATAATCTTAAAGATCTTGATGGGATAATTGATGTAGGTGCATCACCTAGAGCAACCATTAATATTGTTAGAGCTGCAAAGGCTAGAGCATTTACTGATGGCAGGGGCTATGTGACGCCTGAAGATATTAGATACATAGGTGCTGATATATTGAGGCATAGAGTAATATTAACTTATGAAGCTGAGGCTGAAGAAATATCTACTGACCAAGTTATATCAAGGCTCTTTGAAAAAATTGAAGTGCCTTAA
>CALKMQ010000209.1 GCA_938092125.1 uncultured bacterium | reverse complement strand
AGCTCAGGGTCCAAAAGGAGCCCAAGGCCCAAAAGGAAATAACGGCGAAAGCGTTCCGCCAGAATTATTAAAAGAGTTAGAAAATTCATTAAATAATTCAAATAATGAAACAATTGTAGGTACTCTAGCTTACAGCTTTGGCATTGCACCACGAATAACTGGCTTTTCCTATTTAACTTCAACAGGTAAAGTTTTTAAACTAGAAAATAAAAACCCTCAAAAATTTGGTAGTGAAATAAAATTAATTACTCAAATATCAACAAATCAAAAATTTGTTTCTTTTGGCCGTACGACATACGGCGATGACATAAAACAACTCTTCACTGCGGTTTCAAAAAATGGTGATATATATATTTCTGAAAAATTAGATACTTGGACAAAAGTAGTTACCATTCCACTTAGTAATTAAACTTTAAATGATTAACTTTTGATTGTGGGCATAATCACAAAGTTTATCGGAGACAAGCTTGTCAAAGCTGCTATCAAATCTGGTCACATTCCAGCAAAAACACCATCCAATGAAAAGGAAAGACTTGAAGACCTAAAGCGTTTAAAATTAGTAGAACAAAATATTAATAAAGATAAACGCTATTCTAGTTTTCCAAAATTAGCCGCTACATTAACAGGCTGTTCTCAATCAGCGATACACATACTTGATGATGACACCCAACATTGTAAAGTAAGCTACGGTAAAGATTTACCGATGGAAATCATGACAAAAGAAGCGCCAAGACAGCTTGCAATATGTTCTCACGTCTTAAACAATAATTCAAAACCCTTAGTAATAAGTGATGTATCCATTGATGAAAGAACAAAACATGCATATGCTTTAGCACCAGGATTTCCTAGATTTTATGCTGGTAGCCCGATTATATCAAAATCAGGTTTTACACTTGGAACATTTTGTGTTTTTGATGATGAACCTAAAGATCTTGAGCATTCAAAGATTGATGCACTACGAATGCTAGCAGACCAATTTATAAATATTTACGAATCATCAAATGAGTTCACTTCAAATGATATTGATACACATAATAATTCAGAAAAAATCATTGGAGAATATTATTCATCATCAACTATTTTATTTTCTGATTTTGTAGGGTTTACAAAAAAAACTGAGGAATTAGATCCTGGTCAATTAATTGAAATTTTAGATTCATTTTTTAGTGGTTTTGATAAGATTATGGATAGATTTTCTATTAAAAAAATTAAAACCATTGGCGATGCTTATATGGCTGCTGGAGGTATTCCTGATCTTAATTCAGATCACGCAGACAGAACTGTGATGGCAGCCATTGAGATGATAAACTATGTAAGGGGAATAAATTTTCAACAAAAAGCTCTAGGAAATGAACCATGGGAAGTCAGAATAGGAGTACACACTGGTCCTGTAATCGCTGGTAAAACATCAAGCGAATTTGATATTTGGGGAGATTCTGTAAACATCGCTGCAAGATTAGAAAGCAGCGGGAAAAAAATGCGAGTTAATTGCTCAGAAGAAACAAAGTCGCATTTAAAAAAAACCTACAACTTTGAGATAAAGAGCAACGTTGAATTAAAAGGTAAAGGACAAGCGACTACTTTTATTATTAAAGACCAAATCTAGTAAGCATATTTAATAATCAAAGGTTTTCGGCTATCACAATACACCTAATAACAATAAAAAACTTGAAACTTTTTAAACTATCTTAGGTTAGTAATAATAGGAGCAGGCTTTTAATATGACACCTTTCCTCCTCTTTGGTTTCACCCCTGCCTGCTCCTATTATTTTTTTCTAAATGATAATCTAATTGGTAAGCCCTTTAAATCAAAATTTAACCGTATCTGATTCATAAGAAAACGTTGGTACGAGACCTTAATTAATTTTGGGTAATTAGCAAATAACGCAATTACAACAGGCTGCCTGTGGACTTGGACACAATAATTTATTTTAATTACTTTCCCTTTTTCAGCTGGAGGAGGATTTTCACTCATTACTTTTTCAACCAACGAATTCAATTTGTTTGTTGGGATAGAATTTTTTGACCTTTCGTAAACAGACCATGCAGTCTCCAAAACTTTATTGATTCTTTGCCTCGTTGTGGAAGATATAAAAATGATTGGAAAATGATCTAATTCCTTATACTGTAAACGGATCTCTTCCTCAAATTCTTTCATTGTACTTGTGGATTTTTCAATTTTATCCCATTTATTTACAACAAAGATCAGTGCCTTTCCCTTGCTTATTACATAATCAACAATTGACTTGTCTTGCTTACCAAAACCTTTTTCTGCATCAATTAGAACTAAAGCAACGTTACAACTAAAAATTGCATTTTGTGTTCTAAGACTACTGTAATATTCTATTTTATCTTTTATTTTGGACAGTTTTCTAAGTCCAGCAGTGTCAACTAATGTTATTTCATTCCCATGCCATTTTAAATATGAATCAATAGCATCTCTGGTCGTACCAGCTATTGGAGTTACAATTGCTTGTTCTCTTTGCAGAAGAGCATTCGTGAGAGATGATTTTCCTACATTTGGCATTCCGACGATTGCTAATCTTAAATCTTCAGGATTGTCATATTCTTCGTTAGTTACTCCTAAACCAAGCTTGCTAAGGACTGCATCAAGAAGATCTCCGGTTAATCTACCATTAAGCGCAGAAATAGGATATGGCTCTCCAATTCCTAAATGATAAAAATTTTGAACTATTGAATCGTATTTCATTGT
>CALKMQ010000208.1 GCA_938092125.1 uncultured bacterium | reverse complement strand
TCCCTTTTCAGATGTGATTTCTTTTGCAAGAGAAATTATATCATCTGGACAAACTTTAAAAGAATCAATTATCTTATCAATTTGTTTAGGATTAATCAAAGGTTCATCTGCTTGAACGTTAATGATTAAATCATAATCTATATTTAAAGAACTAACTACTTCATTACATCTGTCTGTTCCAGAAATATGATTTTTATTAGTCATTATTGTTTTTGCATTAAAAAGTGTTGTGTGATCATAAATTTCCTTACTGTCTGTGGCTATCATTATATCCAAATCATTTTTGCATTTTTTTATTTGATTATAAACAGTTTCAATCATGCTTTTACCATTAATCTCGATTAATGGTTTTTTTGGTAATCGTGTTGATTCTAATCTAGCGGGGATTAAAACTAAAATCTTCATTTTATATTTTTACACTTAATTGAAGCGCTATGGTTCGCTGAGGCTGCATATCCGCAGGTCTACTCATGTATTCTTTATTAAACACATTGTTTACTATTAAACTTAGTTTGGAATTTTTATCAAAATTATAACCTAATCTAACATCAAAAATGATATCTCCATTTTTAAACTTTTCTCTCGCCTCATTTATTCCTGGTATTAATTCTTGGTTTAGCCATTCATCAGTAAAAACTTTATCAATATTTTTCATGAACGAATTATAACGAACACTTCCTCCAAAAATATAATCATCAAAATAAGTTATTTCAGCATCGATTTTTGCAATATGTTGGTATCGGTATTTTAATATAGAAGGATCAGAGCTTGAGTTATTGTATGTAAGCTCAGGACCAATTACTTCTCCATTAATTGAGATTTCTCCGATACTTTCTGTATATACTTCGTCTGGATTTAATGCAACTGGATTCATGTATGTGTAACCTCCAATAATATTTGCTTTTATATTTGGTGTGATTTTTCCTTGGCCATTAAAACTTATTTCTAACCCACTAATTTGTGTTGCTCCAATATTTACTGATTTAAATCCAAGTCCATATAAGGGCATTGTTTGTGGATCTCCCCACTGTCCAAATGTAAATTCCATCATATCATTATATCTCATATTGAATGCAGCAATATCAATTGAACCATTCCAATTTCTTATTTTAATATTTTGTTTAATTCCAATTTCTGAACTCCAACCTGTTTCAGGCTTTAATTCTGGATTTGAATAAACTTCAATACCAGATGCATTTGTTGAAACAAATAGCTCTGCCATTGATGGAAAACGATATCCTTGACCCCAAGATGTTCTCAAGAAAGTAGTTTCCCCAATTTGATAATTAAGGCCAGCTCTGAAGACTGGGCTGCCAATAGCAAAATGATCTATGGTATCTCCGTTAATTATATGTTTTGATTCAGAGTTTAAGCTAAAATATTCATACCTACCACCCACTGAAATATTTAAGTCCCCAACTTTTTTATCAATCTGACTATATATAGCGTGATTTCTTCTGTAATTATTTCCTTTAAATATTTTTGCTCTTGCAAATATAATTTCATTAGTTACTCCAGAGATAAAGCTTAGATTGTATTTTTTGATATTTTTTTGCCACCTATAATCACTGTAATATGATTTAGAAGTATTGTCATTATCTAGTAGACTATCAAGCGATTCATTGTCATTAATTACTTTTAAAAAGCGTGTTCTTAGAGAATGTCTATTATTTCCTTTTATATAAGTTACATACGGATCAATATTGTATGAATCTCCACTAGTTGTTGAAACATCATTGTTTAGAGCAGTAAATGCTCTGTCAAAGCTATCCCATATGATAACTGAGGCAGTTGATTCAAAGAGAAAGTTGGCATTAACACCATAGCTAAGACCCGAAAATTTTTTGCTTTTAAAAAGAGAATTAAAATTGAATCTTTTTCTTTCTGTTTCTTCATCTTTCCTGTAACCTTCATCATTAAAAATATTACCTCCAAATGAAATATCAAGATTATCATATTTTATGGCCTGTAAGAATTCAATTCCTTTAAATGTGTTTCTTTCTCCCCCATACCAGTTAAGAGAAGATCTTTTGGCAAAATCAATAACACCATAATTAATATTCACTTTTGTATATCCAATATTAGGATTCTTATCAATTTCAGATTGTTTTGGATATGCTGTTCGAATATTTATTATTCCATTTAATGCAGAAGAACCATATAATGCAGAAGATGCTCCCTTTATAATTTCTACTTGATTAATATTTTCCGTTGCAACTAAGTTCCATTGAACTTGACCGGCATCTCCCGAAATAAGTGGCATATCATCAACCATAACCAAAACTCTTGTTCCTGCCCCATAACTCCATCCGCTACCACCTCTAATATTTGCTTGACCATCTGTAATATTTAAGCCAGGGATTTGTTCCATAGCCGTTTCAATATTTGATGAGTTTTTATTTTCTATTAAATTAGGCTTGATTACCTCCATAGAGACTGTAGTTTCCTCTAATCTTTGATTAAATTTCCCTGATGATACTACAACTGTATTTAATTGTTCAGAAGATGGGGATAATCTAATATTAAGATTTATGGTTGAATCTCTATTGGATGATATATCTCTAATTTGGTTTTCATAACCAATATATTTAAAAGTAATTTTATTATTGCCATAAGGTATTTTTATTTCGTAAAAACCATCAATATTTGTTGAGGTCCCCTGATTATTACAAATTATATTTACACCTATTAAAGCTTCTGAAGTTACTTCATCAATTACATTTCCTCTTATAATCACTTTTTTGTTTTGAGAGTATGTGTTAAGAAAAAATAGTGCGAAAAAAATTGTAAGAAGTCTTATCATTAAATCTCTAGTATAATTCTTACAAATATAAAAAACGAAAATGGATACTTTAAAAGTTTGATTTTTATAAAAAAAATATACATTTGTCAAGGTTTTAAACTAAAAAAGCACTAAAACACAAAAATAAAATGGAAGAAAATGTAAGACAATTTATCTCATGGGTAAAAGAAAGTAACCCAGGAGAATCTGAATTTTTACAAGCAGTTGAAGAAGTAGCTGAGACAGTATTACCAATAATGGATTATCATCCAAGATTTAAAAATATGAAAATCTTAGAAAGAATGGTTGAACCAGAAAGAGTAATTACTTTTAGAGTTCCATGGATAGATGATAATGGAAATGTACAGGTTAATAGAGGTTACAGAATTGAAATGAATTCTGCTATTGGCCCTTACAAGGGGGGGTTAAGATTTCATCCTTCTGTAAATTTATCTATACTTAAGTTTTTAGCTTTTGAGCAAGTATTTAAAAACGCTTTAACTACCTTACCGATGGGAGGTGGTAAAGGTGGCTCTAATTTTGATCCTAAAGGAAAATCTGATAATGAAATAATGAAGTTTTGTCAATCTTTCATGACGGAACTTTGTAAGCATATTGGTCCTAATACCGATGTTCCTGCAGGAGATATTGGAGTTGGAGGCAGAGAAATTGGTTACATGTTTGGACAATATAAAAGAATTAGGAATGAATTTACTGGTGTTCTTACCGGTAAAGGTTTGGGATGGGGTGGATCTTTGATACGTCCTGAAGCCACTGGATATGGTAATGTTTATTTTGCTCAAAATATGTTGGCTGTAAAAGGGGATTCATTTGATAATAAAACTGTAGTTATATCAGGCGCAGGAAATGTTGCTCAATATTCTTGTGAAAAAGCAACAGAACTAGGAGCTAAAGTAGTTTCTATGTCTGATTCATCGGGTTATATATATGATAAAGACGGAATTAATTCAGAAAAATTAGCTTTTATAATGAATCTCAAAAATGTTAAAAGAGGAAGAATTAAAGAATATGCTGATCATTATGGTTGTGAATTTCATGAAGGAAGACCTTGGAGTTTAAAATGTGATATTGCACTTCCTTGTGCTA
>CALKMQ010000207.1 GCA_938092125.1 uncultured bacterium | reverse complement strand
CAAAATCTAGTTCAAAGTCGATTTCTACCCATAAAGAAGTAAAAAAAATTAAAAAAATTAAAGCAGAAGCTGGTGAGAGTATTGTTGACCTTGAATGGACAAAGCATGATCTCGCTGTAAAGTATAAAATATATCAAAATGGGACACTAATTGATTCTGTTAAAATAATAAAATACACTGCTAAAACTGATCCTGGAACAGAAAATTGTTTTACAGTTTCTGCTGTTGATAAACACGGGACAGAGGGACCTCAGTCTGTTCCTGCTTGTGATAAAGCACAATTTCCTCCTCCTGAAAAAATTAGTCTAATTCTTGGAGAGAAATATTCAGATGAAATGAATTCTTTGAAAATTAAATGGGACCCAGTTGACGGTCCTGCTTCATATAACATTTACAGAGATGGGAAATCTTTAACAAATTCTAAAAATACTAATTACCATGATAAGGATTTAGACTTTGGTAAAGAGTACACTTATGAGATTTCTTCTCTTTCTGATGATGGGCTAGAGGGTCCATTATCAGAGCCTGTCAAAAAGAAGACACCAAAAATATTTAAAATAAATGGTCAGCTCATTAATGAAAAAGGACAGCCTAAGATAGAAGAGGCAAAGGTATTTTTGTATAATAATAATAATGTATTATGGGAAGAGTATACTGCTGGCTCAAATGGAAAATTTACGCTAGAGAACCGTATAATCTCTGGTAATTACAAAATTAAAGTATTTGGTAACGGACATGGTAATAATGGCGAATATGCTGGTAATGGTGGAATAAATATTACCATTAAAGATAAAGATGAAAGTCCAAAAATAAATTTATCAACAGATGGGCTCAGGCCTATACTTGCTGCAAAACGAGGCGTTCAAAGAGTTTTGGTTAAGTGGAAAGCACTTCCGCACGCAGAATCATATACTGTTTACAAAAATAATAAACCTGTATCTGAGAAAATTAAAGAAACTAAATATATTGATAATGTCGCTCCTGGAAAATTTTATGAATACCATGTAAGAGCATGGGATTTGTATGATTTAGAGGGTCCTGAGTCTAATAAAGAAAAGCAAAAATCATCATATCAGTTTCCAACTTTAAAGCCTAGCATTAAAATGGGAGCCTTAAAAACTGAAGGTAGTGGGCGAATTGTTACGCTTGAGTGGATTGCAATTCCAAACGTGGAAAAGTATGCTATTTACCGAGACAGTGTTTTAATATCAAAGCAAGCAGAGTTAACTTATATTGATTCTTTAGATTGGGGTAAAGAATACAAATTTAGTATCAATTCTATTGATCCAGACAATGATGAAGGTGCCACTTCTGAGGATGTTCTTGTTGCTACTCACCCTGAAGTTTTAACGCCTGAATTGACAGCTTTAGGAAATGTTAATGCTGTAGATTTAAAATGGACTGATTTAAGTCCTGTCGCTACGTTTTATAAAGTATTTCGAAATGGAAGCTATCTTGGAGATTTTGATAATCCATCTTTTTCTGATAACGTTGCTCCAGGAAAAGAATATTGTTACTCAGTTTCTGGAGCAGATCAATATGGTACCGAGGGTGAACAATCAACTACTGAATGTGGTAAGGGTCAGTTTGCTCCTCCTTCAAATTTTTCCGCTGAAGTAATGCGTAATACCGTTCATTTTAAATGGAAATCTGTTGAGGGGGTAAGTGGTTATCATCTTTACAGAAATGGTGAACTCATCCTTACGACTCAAGATTTTGCTTATTTAGATGAAAATATAGAATATGATAAAGACTTTCAGTACGATATTGCCTCATTTGATCAAGATGGAGACGATGGACCTATAGTGAGTGTAAAAGTACGTACCCACGAAGAAGTAACTAGTCCAATGATGGTCGGTGCTGCAGATTTAAAGCAAGTTACTTTGACTTGGAATCAACTACCATTGCGTATTGACCATGTATACAAAGTCTATAGGGATGGACTCCTTCTTGCTGACCTAACAGATACCTTTTATGTCGACATTGTAGACCCAGGGCAATATTACTGTTATAAAATAACGGCTAAAGACTCTTATGGTACAGAAGGTCCAGCCTCAAATGAAGAATGCTTTAAAGTGCTAGTTAATTATCCAAAAGGACTCACCTTAACAGGAGATGTTAAAAGAGTCTTGTTTAGATGGAAGGAGATGTTAGGAGCTGTACAATATAATATTTATAGTCATAATAAAGATAACGGCGAAACAATCTTTATGACTAAAACGACAAGTAGTTATTATATTCATAAAGGTCTAGAGTTTGATACTGAGTATTGTTATAAAATGTCATCTTTAGATTCCGACGGCGATGAAGGTCCATTATCTCCAGTAATGTGTGGATGGGTCATGCCTCCTCCTCATTTAACTTTAATTGAAAAGTTTTTTGTAGAGCAATCTGATAACCAAATTTTAGATGGAAAAGAGGATGGTTTAATTGTCATTAAAATAGTAAACGATGGAAGAAGTCCAGCTAGAGAACTAAAACCATATTTAGAACCATTAAATTTTTCAAATACACCATCTTTGATTATTGATACTGTTGCGACTATTCCTATCCTTGGAGTAGGTGATTCCATTACCATTAATTTCCCAATTTCAGCAAAATTAAAAATTGAATCAGGTGATAGAAATTTTAACATAAGAATTGATGAATATGCAGGCATGGATTTAGATCCAGAACTCATATCTTTCCCTACATTAGCAGTTGTACCGCCGAATCTTGTAATAGCAGATTTTGCTATTGATAATGAATTTGGACATCACTACATACCAAAAAATGAAACAACTACTCTCACTGTTAGATTTCAAAATTTATCCATTGGAAAAACTGATACTGCTGTTTTAGCTTTTAGAAGAGGAGAGGGTTTTAAAAATGATTTAGATGAGATAAAGACTTTTGGCTTGGTCCCCGGTGGAGCATGGTTTGATTATAGTTTTGAACTGTTAGCAAAAGAAGATCGGTTCACAATCTATTTTGATACATATGATTATTTTGATGTAAGAAAAACAATTCCTATCCACCTTGAAA
This sequence comes from uncultured bacterium, assembly GCA_938092125.1. GTDB lineage: Bacteria > Fidelibacterota > Marinisomatia > Marinisomatales > UBA1611 > TMED80. Next base: position 10,581 of record CALKMQ010000207.1, on the reverse strand, counting down.
CTTTAAAACATTACAAAGGTAAAGACGATTTAAAAGCCGTTGATATTGCCGCTAATGACTTTTTACCTCCTGGTCAAAAGTCAAAAGACCATCGCTTGTTGTTAGACCTTCCTGATGCTAATATGAATAGAGATATGATAGGTGTCGTGATTGGGAATAAGCATTTTTGGACTGAAAAAATCCCGGGAAATCAGTCGAGTGAAGAAGATGTCAAAATTGTTAGGCAATATTACAATAAGCTTTTTGGAATGAAAAATCACCAGATGGTACCTTCTCAATTTTGGCTTTTTGAAAATGGAGTTACGATCAATAACTTTAATGAAATTTTTAACCCAAATCTCGGATTTATTAGAAATAAGATTGAATCAGTTGTAGAATATTCAAATCTCGATACAATTGACTTAATGTTATATTATTCAGGAGAGGGAACTACTATCGCAGGAGAAAAATGTATTATTCCTTATGATGCTGACAAAAATAAAATTCACTCATTTTTTAAAATAAAAGATTTGTACTCAATGCTCCAAGAAATTAATAAAATTGATAATATAGGAGACATCTTTGTTTTTATGGATGTTGATTTTAATAACTCAGGTTTCAAACAAAACTTTAAAACTGCTGAGCTTGACAATCCAAAAAAGAAAAAGAAAAAGAAAAAGAAAAAAGGAGAAGAACCTAAACCGCTTTTTCCGGCGGAGTTAATTCCCCCCAAGGGTATTACAACCTTTTACGCTGCAAACACTACAGAAAAATCTTATGATCATCCTGATGCAAAAAATGGTATATTTACTTACTACATGTTAAAAGGTCTTCGAGGTGATGCTGACAATGGTGACAAAGTAATTACCGTTGGTGAATTACATAATTATATACGAAAAAATGTTCTTGATACCACAAAAAATCTCTACTCTAGCTTACCTCAAACACCTCAATTATTTACTGAGAATCCTGATAGAGTATTGTTGCGACTACCATAAAGTATATTTATATATGGTATTAAAATCATAAAGATTTTTTAGCTGGGTTTTGAAGACAATGAAATTTCTTCTATTTTTTCTATTTATTATTAATATTTGTTTTGCAAAGACTGTTTCAATATCTGGCAGTATTTTTAATAATGAAGCCAAACCATCTCGTAAAGCTGAAGTAGAACTTCTAAATATTTTTGATGAGGTTGTATATGTAGTTAAGACAAATCGAAAAGGAAGATTTGAGATGCTTGACGTCAATCCAGATTACTATTATCTTAATGTAAATCATCCGAAAGATGGCTCACTTAAAATTAAAATTAACCCAAGAAAAGAAAGAAATCGTGACCTTATTTTAAGATTATCACTTCAAAAAGATAAATCTGATGTATTGGTTTATACTTATTCCAATTTAAAACCTATTTTGAAAGATCCAGTACTTAGGATAAAGAATTTGACCTCAAATGGTGATGAAAAGTCAATTACTTTAAATTGGAAAAAGTTAAATCAGGCTGTTAAATATATTATAATTCGAAATGGTAATTCTCTTATTGAAACATATGAAAACGCATTTATTGATTCTTCAGTATTACCAGGAGTTAAGTATTGCTATAAAATTATAGCAATAGGGAAATATAATTTGAAAGGAGTGGAAAGCGAGTCTTCTTGCAATAGCTCTCTCACAATGGCGCCGAAAAATATTTCAAGTTCTGTTAATGAAAATAATATAACTTTAAAATGGGATAAGGTTAATGGTGCTCAAAAATATATTGTTAAACGAAATGGCCTCAATGTAGGTTTGTCTGATATAGAGGTTTTTAACGATAGTGATTTGGAATATTCTAGAAAATATTTTTACTCTATTACCTCCTTAAGCTCGATTGGAGTTGAGGGGCTTACATCAGCTCCATTTGAAATAACAACTAGAGCTTATGTTGAGCCACCAGCATTATCATCTATTATTCAGCAAACTTCCATTAAGCTAATATGGAATGAAGTAGAACTAGCAGTAAGTTATAATTTATACAGAGATGGTGGATTAATCGGTAATATAATTGGTAATTCTTACGAAGATAATTGTTTTCCAGGCGAAACACATTGTTATCAGATAACTAGCATTGATAAATACAATGTTGAGAGCGAATTATCAGGTAAACATTGCTCAAAATTAAGTTTAAAATCCCCAACTAGTTTAAACGTATTAGGTGGTATAAAGTCTAATCGTTTGAGTTGGACAGGAGTGCAAGGTGCATTTGAATATTTGATTTTTAAGAATATTGGTCAAGATTCGACTCTATATCTTGATAAAACAAAAAATACTTCTTTCTTGGACAATGATTTAGGGTATAATGAAAATCATTGTTATGTTGTTCAAGGATATGACTCGGAAGGTGATAAGAGTGGTTTTTCAAACATCGTTTGTGGCACAACAAATAATCCACCACTTTTAAAAATAAAGAATTTCAAGCTTATTGATGATTCTCAAAACAGTATTCTCGAGGCTGAAGAAAATGGTAAATTAAGATTTGCTATATTAAATGAAGGAGGTAGTCCCTCAAAAAACATAGTTGTGAAAATTGAAAATAATTCATCTGAAAACAGTTTTATCCAATTTGATTCTTTAAAATTAATTGAGGCAATAAATGTCGATGAGGCTAAATACATTGATTTTATTGTTAATGCTGATTTAAAAGTAAAATCTGGCGATCTAAAATTTCAAATAGTCGCTTTAGATGAAAATGGTTTTAAAAATGATAAACCATTTGATTTTATCATTAATACAAAAGCGGTTGAGCAGCCAAATATAATCTTAGCGGACTATTCAATTGAAAACAGTTTTGGTACAAATTATATTCCAAAAAATGAAATTGTCAGTCTTACACTTAGAATTCAAAATGTGGGTTTAGGGCTTACAGAAAAAGTTGATTTTATCCTTTTTGAGAATCATACTTTTTCAACAGAAGACTTTACAGGATTAATTCAAATCAAAAAATTAAACCCCGGAGATTATCAAGATTTAGATATTGATATAAAAAGTGAAAAAGATCAGTTTGCAATAAAGTTTAAAACAGTTGATTACCTAGATAATGAGACTGTTCATCAAGTTGATTTAGAGCTAATGAAACATTATAGATCAAAGAATAGTTTAATTAGTCAAGAAATTGGTGCCGTAAATAGTAATCCTTATCCAATAAAAGTTGGTGAGGTAGATGTAGAAAAAAATATTCCAATTGGGAAAAGAAATGTTAATAATATGGCTATCATATTATCAATTGATGATTACGAAGATGTTGATTTAAACATAGCAAAATATTCTGGGCGAGATGGGAAAATTTTTAGGCTGTATATGCAAAATTTATTTGGAATGGATGATTATCAGCTATATCCATCAAAAATATGGCAGATGGAGAACGGACCTTCAAAGAGTGATTTTAGTAAAATATTTGACCCACATCAAGGCGTAATACGTAATAGAGTGATATCTTCAAGTAAGTATTCAGACGTTGATTTTGTAGATGTTAATGTTTTCTATTCTGGATTGGGAATTTGGTTGAATGATAAACCTTATATAATTCCGCAAGATGGTAAAAAAATTGATCCACTTTCTTACGTAAGTATTGAAGAATTATTAAATAGTTTATCATTGTTATCGGTTTTGCAAAACATTAGATCAATTACTGTTTACTTAGACGTTAAATATATCAACTATTTGGAGGCCTCGAAGAATTATCAATATCCAGAATTATCAAAAAAAATATCTGTGTTATTATCTTCATCTCCAGGCGAAAATTCTCAAGAAAGTGATGATATGAAACATAGTATCTTTTCGTATTTTTTGTTTAAAGGTCTAAAAGGCGATGCAATGGGAGAAGATAACATTCTTGAATTAGGAGAACTCGCAGAATATTTATTTAGAAAAATACCGGATTATTCAGTAAACCTTAAGGAAGGTTTTTTACAAAACTCTGAATTTATCGGTTCAGATTTAAAAAGAGTCTTAATAGATTTAAGATAATATGATTTCACTTCATATAAGAAATGTGGACAAGTATATTGTAAAATATATATATTTATATAGATGAATAGAGGATTTGCTATATTTCTCATTGTTTTAGTAGGCTGTGGCTTATTTGGTTGGAGAGAGTATGAACGCCAGATGAGAGAAAAAGTATACAAGAATAGAATAAAATTAAAACTTGCTCAGCAACAACAAAAACAAGATCAATTAGAAGAATTAGAAGGAATTGAAAAAGAGGAAAAAACAAAATTTAAAGTGCAAATTCCTCATGATGGTAAACCTGAAACAAATACCTACCCAATGATTCTCGATGCCACCAGTTCTTTTGACCCGGACCAAGGTGATCGAATTAGGTATGGATGGAAACAGTTGAGTGGTAATAAAATTCGATTAAGACCAAATTCTAGCTCTGGTATTGTGTCATTTGAAGGTACACCCGGAGAATACACCTTTGAACTGACTGTTTCTGATAATTATGGCTTGGCTACGGTCATTACCAAAACAGTCAAAATTGAAAAAGAACCTAACCAAGCTCCAATAGTAGATTTAGAGATTAGGCAAGGAGTCACTGATTAATAGCGCCATAATTTTACCTCTTTGACCCTTTATTAAACTCTATTGTAATCTTAAAATTAATTTATAATTGTGAAAAATAGTCACTATTCCCTTGGCATTGATATTGGAGGTACAAACACTGTATTTGGTGCTGTATCACATGATGGTCTTATATTAAAAAAAGATTCAATATTGACTAATGCAGAGCAAGATCCTGCTCATTTATTTGATAAAATTTTTGAAAGAAATCATGTATGGACAAAAGAACTTGATAATCAATACTTTTTTAAAAACATAGGCATTGGTGTTCCTAATGGTAACTATTTCACAGGTATGGTTAAAGATCCACCAAACCTAGGTCAGAAATGGCAAAATTTAGATTTAGTTAAGTTTGTGAAAAAATATCAAGATATCCCTGTCAAAATTACAAATGACGCAAATGCTGCAGCGATGGGAGAAAAATCTTTTGGAGTTGCAAAAGGAATGAATAATGCAGTAGTTATTACTCTTGGTACTGGTTTAGGTAGTGGATTAATTATTGAAGGTAAGGTGTTTTACGGGCATGATGGTTTTGCTGGGGAATTAGGGCATATTATAATTGATCCGAAAGGTCGTATTTGTGATTGTGGAAAGCGAGGATGTTTAGAAATGTATGTTTCTGCGAAGGGGTTAAAACACACGATTGATGATTATCTATCTCGCTATCCAAACGATAAAACATTATTAAATTTGAAAGTTAATAATGTCGATGGAAAAAAGATGGATGAAGCATTTGATGCTGAAGTCAATATAATTAAAGAAATCTATGAGTTTACGGGTAATATACTTGGCCAAGGTCTTGCTCAAGCTTCTACAATTCTTTCTCCTGAAGCGTTTATATTTTATGGAGGATTAAGTAATGCAAAACATCGAATACTTAATTTTGCAAAAAAGTCAATGGATGCTAATCTATTAGGCTTTCAAAAAAATAATATAAAAATACTTTTATCTGAATTACCTGATGGTGAGGCAGGTATCATTGGTGCTTCTTGTTTACATAAATAATTTTATAGCTAAATAGTATATTACTGAACATCCCCATTAGGATCTGTTTTTAAATGTAAGATTTTACTCATTCCATTTAAACTAGTTTCCCCAGTCACTATATAACCGTTATCTTTCGTTTGATTAATACTTTTAAAAACGTCTATGCTTTCATTACCATAAAGTTTTTCCCAAAGTTGATTCCCCTGAGCATCATAACAAGCCAACCAGCCTTGATAATTATTATTGTTTAGATTTTTTCCAACAACAATATAATTACCCATGCGATTTTCAATTATATCAAATGCAAAATTATTTCCAGGTATTGATGTTAAAAAGTTTTGTTCACCATTAGTACTTGTATTAATAATCCAAGAATTACCATTTTCTTGGTTATTATTATCAGAAGAATATCCACAAAAAGTATAGCTGCCATCTGATGAATGAATTAATCTTTTTGGATAATCATATATGTCCAAATTCCAAGTTTTTGTCCACAACGTATCACCATTGTTAGATATGTTGGTATCGAATTGTGATAATAAAATATTTGATGGCGCTATAGGAGAGGATTGAGCTAATGATGCAAGAATTACATAACTATTATCTACTTCAATTATAGATTTTCCACTTTCTATAATTCTTTGTGATTGCGGAGCAATTGAAATGTTATACTGGTTGTCAATATTACCTAATTGATTAATTTCTAAAATTAATATATCGGGGTGCTGTGCATGATACTGCCCAACGATAATATATCCATTTTCAGATGATAATATTATGTCGTTAACCTCATCAAGACCATACGAAAGATTCTCTCCTTCTAAATCGTACCCAATGATTGAATTCCATAGTAGAGTACCATCTTGCATCGTTTTCGTTATTCTTATATCAGTATCTTGATTATTGTTAACTATTGTTGATATAAAAACATATCCATCATTATCCTGCGTCTCAATTATTTTTACAGGCGTCTCGTCTTGGCTATAATTATAAGAAGTAGTCGAGGTAAGTATTCCATACCTGTTAACACTTTTTAAAACAACATCACTATTATCCTTTGCAATGATTCTATAATCTTCAGTAGTTGTTTGAATGCCATAGAACCCGCCAATCGATTCAGAATCAGAACCATAATTTTGTAAAAATGTAAAGTATTTTGGTGTAGCTGATTGAATGTTGCTAAATACCTCATATTCCCAATCATCAATTATCGAAACCATAAAGTAATAGGCTGTTTCATAATCATTTTCAATAGAAAAATAGCTTGTATCTTGGCTACTATACGAAGTGTAAATAGATACTTTATCGCTCATGTTAGCGTCAAGAGATCTGTAAAGTTTATAGCTCTTAAAATCTGATGATTGATAACCTGACCATTTTATTGTGAGCTCATTACCAAAAGAGTCGATCGAATCTAATGAAACTGATTGAGGTATAGGCCTTACAGTATTTGACATATAACTACCTTTGGTACTCTGATTAAGAGTATCGTAAACAATTATTCTGAAATAATTACTTACATGTGGATCAAAGTCATCAATAGAATAACTCGACACAGATTTAACAAAGACACTATCAATAAGGGTATTATTTGAAGTATCATTAATTCCAGAATATAGTTCATATTTTAGAAAATCTGAATCAGGTGATTCATTCCAAAATACTTGCATTGATTCTTCATCATATGTAATTGAGGTGATATTGATGGGTAAAGGTTTTGGATCTAAAGAAGATATAAAAACACTGCTTTTTGAGGAATAATTAAATGAGTCTGAAACAGTTATGTAGAAATAGTTTAGAATTAAAGGATTTACATCTTCTAAAAAATAAGTTATGCTTTTTACATTCTTAGTGCTAAAGATGAGTGAATAGTCACTTTCATTGTCTACTGTAGAATGATAAAGGTCATACTGATTAAAATCTGTAGCGTTTGATTCCTCCCAAGAAATATCAAATCCAGCATTATTAAAGATTACAGATTCAATTTCAATTGTATCTGGAATAGATAAAGTATTATCAATAGTGTAATTGATGGGGGGACTCTCAGTACAATTATCATCACAATCACAAATACTTACCGATAGTGAGACCGGCCCATCAGGAAGTTCATTAGTATTCAAGCTTATTTGAACTGGTTCATTGTTGATATTTCCTAATATCTCGCTCAAAGGTATATCTATTTTTAAATCATTAATAATTATTTCAACGCCACATATACCGTCAGGATCGCTTGCATCAATACCTAATGTTACAACTTCATTACATGTCGCCCCATCCTGGGGGAATGTTATTACTCAGTAACCTGGTTTATCTTCAACACGCCATTTGCAAGAATGTAAGAAAGTAAGAGCTAGCATTAATACACTTAGTCTTATCATTTGAATTTTTAGAATCATATTAATTATTTTAATGTTTTATTAACTTGGAATCCAAATCTTAATTTTTGATCATGATCGTTAATACCAATATCTTCAGCAATTGCTGTTCTATGTAAATGATGTAAATTTGTAACAGATAAATCAATTTCTATTGAATTAATAGAATACTGAATTCCCGTCTTAACGCCAGTTTTAACTCCAGATGAAAGTTCTTTTTCTGTGATTTGGTTCGATAAATTAGCATAAAAACGAATATTATTTTTATAAAACCAAAGCAACCCTGATTGTGCAAACCATATATCCCACGGGTAGCCTTTGGGCTTTAATTTCGTATCAACAAGATTTATATGAATGAAAGTAGGAGCTATTGAAAGTACTATGTTTTGTTTCAGTCTATATTCAAAAATAAGTTGATTTAAAAAACTGAGTTTATCGTAATCGTCAAAAATTATAGGTTTTCCAGGATGCGTGCTTATTATGGATTCATAAATAATACTTATCGGATAATTTAAGTTTTTAACTAATCTATTTAAATAATTTGTTCTTAAAGAAAAATCAGATGTATTTAAAAAATTGCTTTTTGAGATTTCAATTGTTAGAAAGTCTTTTATACCATACCCTAAGGTAAAGCTTGATTGCTGACTAATAGTTGAACCAAATCTATTTTCCATTTGAATTTTAACTGCATTTTTAGGCAAAAGCAGATTAGATTTTTTATCAATCTGCCGAATTTCTTCTTTATCCTCGACCTTCTTTTTTATTCTTTTCACCTTATATATGGCTGAAATATTGAAAGTGCTATTTTTATAATTAAGAGAATCTATTAATGTCTTTTTTACATCTGTCATTCCTAAAAAATATGAAGCTCTGAATCCAAAAATATTATTTAGCATATAGTCTGCTCCAATGTGGAGCCCAATATCAAAATCAAAATCTTTTGATTTAAGATTAAGTTCATCCGATTGGCTACTATTATAGTCTTTAAACTTTAACTTTGTAAATGAAATTCCTCCTAGAGAGCTACCAAATTGTAAACCCATAAAAGAATTAATCTTGCTAGTATGTGGTATCGGGTAGTAGATATGAGTAGATAAATAATTAAAAACCTCATAACCGTTAATATTAATTTTGTAATCTACACCACCAATATTTAGTAGTGTATTGTCCTCTAATTTAGAACCTCTTTGAATGTAACTAGCGCCAGCGACAAATCGACTGATTGGATATTCAAAGCCAATGTTGAATCCATTTCTAGAGCTAATATTAATACGATCATTTATGTTATTGTTATTGTATTTAATCTGTGAAGAATTAACTCCACCAAAAATTATTAATTTGTTCTGTGCGAAAAGAGAGGATACTAAAAGAATAGTTATAACATTTAATTTTAATAGACGGAAAAAATGGACCAACAGTTTTATCATAGTTTTTAGTAAAAATATTAATGTAGCGGAGGAGGGATTCGAACCCCCGACACCCGGATTATGATTCCGATGCTCTAACCAACTGAGCTACTCCGCCATTATAATACTAAGTATTGTCGTATAAATTAATTATCTATATTTAAAAAAACTAATGATAGAAAAACAAAAAAATTGATTATTTGAAGCCATAAATGCATTGTAAATTTTGTAATATTTTAGGAAAACAGGAGTAATAATATGTATTCATCAATTGAAGATTTTATGAATAAAGTAAAACATAAAGATCCAAATGAGTTAGAATTTCATCAGGCCGTTCATGAGGTTATAGAATCATTATGGGGCTTTTTAGATTCGAATAAAAATTATTTACATTCAGGTGTTTTAGATAGGTTAATAGAACCTGAAAGAGTCATAACGTTTAGAGTCCCTTGGAGAGACGATAGAGGATCAGTAAATGTTAATCGTGGATATAGAGTAGAATTTAATTCATCGATAGGTCCATACAAAGGTGGACTCCGTTTTCATCCGTCCGTTAATCTTAGTATATTAAAATTTTTGGGATTTGAGCAGGTTTTTAAAAATAGTCTCACAACCCTTCCAATGGGCGGTGGCAAAGGAGGTTCTGACTTTGACCCTAAGGGTAAATCAGATAATGAAGTCATGAGTTTTTGTCAAAGTTTTATGACTGAACTTTCAAAACACATTGGTCCAAATACAGATGTTCCTGCAGGTGATATAGGAGTTGGTGGAAGAGAGATAGGTTACATGTTTGGACAGTATAAAAGAATTAGAAATGAGTTTTCTGGTGTATTAACAGGAAAAGGTCTTAATTGGGGAGGTAGTTTAATTAGGCCAGAAGCTACTGGTTATGGTTGTGTTTATTTTGTTGAAGAAATGCTAAAAAACTGTAACAAAACAATTGAAGGTAAAACCGTAGTTGTATCTGGCTCAGGAAATGTCGCGCAATATGCGACTGAAAAAGTAATGCATCTTGGTGGTAAAGTAGTCACGTTATCAGATTCTTCAGGTTTCATTTTTGACCGGGATGGGGTAAATGAAGAAAAATTAAATTGGGTTATAGATTTAAAAAATAATAGAAGGGGTAGAATTAAAGAATATGCTGATGAGTTTGGTTGTGAATATTATGAAGGAAATCGTCCCTGGGGTATCGAATGCGAGGTTGCCTTACCTTGTGCAACTCAAAATGAAAT
>CALKMQ010000206.1 GCA_938092125.1 uncultured bacterium | reverse complement strand
AAATCAAATAATTCGCGAGCTACCTTAATGGTTGAATCTCTAGTAATCCCAGGAAGAATAGATCCTTGTAAAGCGGGAGTTTTTAAAACATTCCCCTTGAGAACAAAAACATTTGCCGATCTCGCCTCGTCAATAATACCTTCATCTGAAGAATTTAAAAATATAACCTCATCAAATCCTTCCAGTGTAATTTCTTTATAGGGAAGCAATGTGCCGGCATAATTACCAACCGCTTTTGCAAAACCAATGCTTTTTGTTGCAATTCTGTGATATTTATCTGTTAGAATAGTATCTAACATTTTTAAGCCTGATTTAAAATATGAGCCTACAGGGGTAGCATAAACCAAGAAAGTATAATCATCTGAAGCTTTTACGCCTAGCATAGGCCCATCTCCATAAGCTAAGGGTCTAATGTAAAGACTCCCTTGCTCTTGAGTAGGTAAAAAATCGGAATTATCTTTTACCACTTCTTGCACCGCATTTAAAAACAACCCCTCAGGTAATTGAGGAATACATAAACGTTCTGAAGATGAAGCAAATCTTAAAGCATTTTCTTCAATTCTAAAGCCTACTACTCTGTCTTTGGAAGTTCGATACGCTTTGGTTCCTTCAAAAATTCCTTGACCGTAGTTCAATATTGTAGATGCCGGCGACATACTTACGTTACCATATGGAATTAATCCTTCAACCTGCCATTTTTCTTCCGCTGTATAAATAGCTTTAAACATACTTTTGGTTTCATGAGCATAAAAACCAAGGCTATCCCAATCTATGTCTTTTTTGTTCATCATAATTTTTCGACTATCATGGCAGATGCTTCTCCGCCACCAATACAGAGCGTTGCTAAACCAAGATTTTTATCATACTTACCTAAAGAATGAACGAGAGTTGTCAATATTCTTGCTCCTGAAGCACCGATTGGATGGCCCAATGCTACTGCACCGCCGTGAATGTTAACTCTAGTTTCATCTAGTTCAAAGTCTTCAATGGCTGACATAGTAACAGCTGAAAAAGCTTCATTTATTTCCCATATATCTATGTCATTTTTCTCTAACCCTGATAAGCTTAATATTTTTTTAATGACTTGACTTGGAGCAGTTGTGAACCATTCTGGCTCATGTGCAAACGAACAATGAGCGACAATTTTTGCCAAAGGTTTTAGATTGTATTTTTTTACATTTTCTTTAGACATTAAAGTAATTGCAGCGGCACCATCATTTAGCTTTGATGCATTTGCAGCTGTAATAGTGCCATTTTTCTCAAAAACAGGCTTTATTTTAGGTATTTTTTCAAATTTAGCTCTTCCTGGTTCCTCATCTCTATCTACTAAATCAACAGAAACTAATTCACTTTCAAAAGAGCCATCAGAAATAGCATTTTGTGCACGTTCATAAGATCTTACCGCAAAACGATCTTGTTCTTCTCGCGAATAACCTTTTTTTGAAGCTAGCATTTCAGCGCAACTTCCCATGTGCATATCATTGTATGCATCCCATAATCCATCATGAACCATACTGTCTAACATTTTATTGTGGCCGATTTTAGTAGGATTCTTTGTCATAAGTAACGGCGCGTTTGACATGCTCTCCATGCCACCTGCTATGATTGCATGAGCACCCTGAGATTTAATAGCACTATCTGCTAGCATTACTGCTTTTAATCCAGAACCACACATTTTATTTATTGTTAAACATTCAATATTTTGATACAAGCCAGATAATAAAGCTGCTTGCCTGGCTGGGGCTTGACCTAGCCCGGCAGATAGAACGTTACCCATAATGACCTCGTTATATTCATTTTTTCCAACTTCTACACTTTTTGTCAGAGCCTTTATAACCTCAGCGCCTAATTTAGGTGCAGAAGAAGATGATAATTGCCCACCAAAAGAGCCAATCGGCGTTCTTAGCGCACTTACGATGTAAGATTCATTCTTCATATCTTAATCCCCATTTTTTAAATCATTCGCGTCATAAGCAACTATAATTTTTTTCACTAATGGATGTCTAACAATATCCGAATCATTAAAATATGTAAAACCGATACCTTCGACGTCTTTTAAAATCTTTTTAGCTTGAATTAATCCAGAAAGTTTATTTCCGGCTAGATCTATTTGCGTTGTGTCACCATTAATAATTGCTTTAGACCCTATTCCTAATCTTGTAAGAAACATCTTCATTTGCATTGCCGTACTATTCTGAGCTTCATCAAGAATTATAAATGCATTATCGAGTGTACGACCTCTCATGTAAGCCAAAGGGACGATTTCAATATTTTTATTTTCAATTAATACTCCTAATTTTTTTTTCGGTAACAGAGCATCCAATGCGTCATAAAGAGGAGATAGATAGGGATCTACTTTTTCTTTTAAATCACCGGGCAAAAAGCCTAGGTTTTCTCCTGCTTCAACTGCAGGGCGGCAAAGGATTATTCTATCCACTTTATTCTCTTCCAAAGAAGATAGTGCAAAAGCCATCGACAAAAATGTCTTACCAGTTCCCGCTGGACCTATACCAAAAGCTATATCATTTTTAATAAAATTTTCTAAAAAAGAAACCTGGCCTTGTGTGCGAGGACCAATTACTCCCTTGCGACTTTTATATACAATATTATTTTTATTTATTGTTCCATTTAAATTTGTGCTACCTGTTTTAATTAGTTTAATTAAACTGCTTACGTCGGTAGAATGCAAAGCTCCTTTACTAGAGAAGGTTCCGCTCATTTCTTTGAAAAGACTGTCTACTTTTTCAATGTCATCATCATTCCCATTAATTGATAAACGACCACCTCTTGCTGAGATAGAGACAGGTATACTTGACTCTATTAGTTTAATGTGCTCGTCACCGATGCCAAGCATATCAGCTAATTCAATTGATTTTAGTTCTATAATTTTTTCCATATCTTAGAATAACATCGTAATTTTATATAAGTAAATTTACACATTTCAATGGTTTAATACTCAATAATGAAATTCATTCTTTTCTTTCATAAACTCTTAATATTATCATTCTGCTTATTTCATTCATGGCAATGTAGCAACCAAAAAATAGAATTAGATCATGCTCAGTCTCAAAATATAGATTTTCTTATTGCGCAAGCTAAAATGCTCTGGGAACAGAGATCTGATTCGGCTGCTGTGAAAAATGCAAATCACATTCTAGGACTCGCATATGATGTTGAACAAAATAATCCTGAAATTTTAGATCTCTATAGTAAAACTCTTTTTTTTCAAGGCATGTTCTTAGAAAAAGATAATGAAATAAAAGATAGCCTGTTTTTGAAAGGATCTGAAATTTCAAAAACAGCTGTTCTAACTAATCGCGCATTTACACAAAAATTAAACGATATGATTGGTGATTCAAGTTTTAGAATTTTATCTACTCTATCAGAAGCGCCTAAAGAGCTGGTTCCTGCAATGTATTGGTGGGCCACAAATAAGTTATGGTACTTGAATAATAAAGCAGCCATTGAACGTATAAACCACAGAGAATTATTAGAAGTAATTATGCATAGAATAATTTCGCTTGCACCTGATTATGAGCAAGGGGGAGCGTATAGATTCTTCGGAGTCTTTTATAGTCGAATTCCTGGTGTAGAGATAAATCAGTCAAAAATTTATTTTGAAAAAGCGATTACATCAGCTGAAAATTATTTTGGTAATAAAGTTCAAAAATCAGAATTTTATTATCAGAAAGCTGAAGACAAATCCGCCTTTTTAACACTACTTAAATCAGTAATAAACCTCGATTCTTCTATTTATCCAGAAATAATGGCAGAAAATATGTTCTACCAAGAAAGAGCCAAATTACTCCTCAAGCAGCAAGACACTTTATTTGAATAAACTGAGTAACTAGAAAATGATAAAAGCATCAATAATAAAATTATATACCTTAATGTTTCTTTTAACCTTTTCATCCGCTTTGTTTGGTCAGTCAGATAACTACTTAAAACGAGCAATATCAGCAATGGAAGTTGGCTTATTTGAAGAATCATTAAAGCAGCTTAATAATGCACTTAAAAATGAACCGAAGAATGCCCAAATTTATAAATTAAAAGCTCTTCTTTACGAAGCCTTATCAGAAAATGAAAATTCGATTCTTGCTTGGAGAGATTGTATTCGTTATGCAAAAGACCAAGAAATAATTAATGAAGCCAATATACATTTAGAATACTTAAATGGATTTTAAATTGTTTAAAAACAAATTAATACTTTTTATAATAATATCTTTAACTGTAGGGTGTTTTGACGCTCCTGCAATAAATCAAAACTATAATTTTGACCTAGTAAGTGTTATAAATTTTGAAAAGATAACTGACCATGTAAATAAACCTGGTTCAGGACAAATAATGGAGGATAACATATCGTTTATGTTCATGAAAAATGGTTTCAACGTATCTCAACTTAACAATAACAAAACAGTGATTAACCTCAATAATAAAGGTAAAAAAACACTTACATTATCTTGCACATTAACTGATTATACAGATAGAGAAACCATTCTAATTCCCTATCGACTTGAAGATAAGGGAACGATTGAAACTACAATCACTCAATCGTCGGCATCGAGCGGTAGTGAAAAAAATGCTCTTGCAACAACATCTACAACCACAACAACTGACGGTGGCTCAATCCAAGAAAGCGGGAAAATTGAATATACACAAGCGAGAGTGGGGGTAATACTAAAAATCAAAGATGAAGAGACCGGACTTTTAGTTTGGACTCATTCTTATTGGTACAGCGGAATAGAACTATCAAGCACAACACAAATATGTGCAAAAAATTCCGTTGGCTTAATAAGCAAACTGTTTAATAATTGATTAATTACTGTCTAGCTTTAGCCCTAAATCCTTGAGCTGATTATGATCGACATAGCTTGGACTTTCATCCATTAATGATGTAGCTGATGTAGTCTTCGGAAATGCAATGACATCACGAATATTTTCAGTTCCAGCTAACAACATTACTAACCTATCAAACCCAAATGCAATGCCTCCATGTGGAGGAGCCCCATAACGTAACGCTTCCACCAAAAACCCAAATTTTTCTATAGCCTCTTCTTGAGTTAACCCTAAAAGAGAAAAAACTTTTTCCTGAATTTCTGGAGAATGAATACGGATAGAACCACCAGCAATTTCATGGCCATTCATTGTTAAATCATAACCACGACTAAGAGCCGTAGCTGGCTCACTATTAAGTTTATCAATGTCAGACTCTCTAGGAGCTGTGAACGGGTGGTGCATGGCCACATAGCGATCACTTTTTTCATCAAAATCAAACATAGGAAATTCAGTAACCCAAATAGGGCTAAATAAATTTTTATCTGTTAAGTTTTCTCTAGAAGCTATCAAAGTACGAATTTTCCCTAAAGTTTTACATACAATATTTTGCTGATCACCAATGATTAATATTATCTCATCATTTTTAAGGTTTAAACTTTTAACCATATTTTTTTGTAAAACTTCAGAAAAAAACTTTGATATACCGCCACTAAGACTGCCATCTTGAAATTTCATCCACGCAAGTCCCTTAGCACCGCTTTTTTTGGCAATGTCAGTTAATTCGTCTATTACTTTCCGTGAAAACTTAGCTCCCGAATCAACAACGATAGCCTTGACGTACTCAACATTACTAAAAGCTTTAAATTCGGATTTATCAGTAAACGGCTTAATATCAATAAGCTCCATACCAAACCTAGTGTCTGGCTTATCCGAACCATATCTCTCCATCGCTTCTTTATATGTAATCCTAGGAAACTTATCGGGCAGATTTATACTCTTTACTGATTTAAAAATATGTCGAGTTAAGTTTTCCATTTGCGAGAAAATAGTTTCTTCATCAACAAAAGACATTTCAATATCTATTTGAGTGAATTCAGGCTGTCTATCTGCTCTGAGATCTTCATCTCTAAAACACTTTACAACTTGAAAATATCTATCGTAACCAGATATCATTAAAATTTGTTTATATATTTGTGGAGATTGAGGCAATGCATAAAATTTGCCTTTATGAACGCGACTAGGCACAAGAAAATCTCGAGCACCTTCAGGAGTCGATTTCATTAAAATAGGAGTCTCGATTTCAAGAAAGTTATTTTTTGAAAGATATTTCCTTACAGCCTGATATGTTTCATGTCTAGTAATAATGTTATGTTGAAGTTCATCAAATCGCAATTCGAGATAACGATATTTTAATCTAAGCTGTTCTTCAGAACTATTGCGATCGGTTAGCACAAATGGCAATGTGGAAGCTTTATTCAACAATAAGAATTTAGATACAGCTATTTCTATTGCGCCCGTCTTCATTTCGGTATTCTCAGCGCCACTATCCCTGTTTTTTACGATACCCTCTACAGAAATAACATCTTCACTGGACAATTTTTTAATGCTATCGAATTCGTTACTAAAAGTAGTTTCATCAAGAACTAGTTGTGTTTTACCATATCTGTCTCTTATATCAATAAAAACAACTTTACCATGCAACCTTGATGTGTTGACCCATCCATTCAATATAACTTTTTTACCTATGTGAGAATTGTCTATCTCTCCGCAGGTATGTGTTCGTTTATACATTATTAGAATATAAAGTAAAAAGAAAATGCATTAAAAATAAAAAGAGGATTAACAGGTGAATTCAATTAAAATTATTTTTTGGATACTTTCAGCCTATTCAATGCTCTTAATAGTGAGGCCTCTAAACGTATGTTATCAATAGGCTCTTTGGTATTTTTTCTTCTCTGATTCGCTCTTTCCAGAGCACTAGAAGCTCTTTTGACATCAATCTCGTTAGACCGCTCGACTGATTCTAATAATAATTCAACTTTATTATCCAAAATTTCAACAAAGCCACCACTAGTAGCATACCATTCTACATCATTTTTTGTCTCAATTTTGATTTCTCCAACATCGAGAGCGATGACACCGTTTCTATGGTTTTTCATCACACCAAAAGATCCATCAATGCCAGGACACCTCAAATACTTTACATTTTCTTGATTCACAACCCTAATAGGCGTTACAATTTCAACAACAAAAGAGTCCACTATGCAGCTGCCTTTTTGTCCTTTTCAATAGCTTCATCTATTGTCCCAACATAAGCAAAAGAATTTTCAGCTAAATTGTCGACATCTCCATTTGTAATAGCTTCAAACCCAGAAATCGTATCTTCAAGACTAACATATCTTCCTTCAAAACCAGTGAACTGCTCTGCAACAAAAAAAGGTTGACTCATAAATTTCTGTATTTTCCGAGCCCTTGAGACTGTTTGCTTATCATCATCCGATAATTCATCCATGCCTAAAATTGCTATAATATCTTGTAAATCCCGGTACTGCTGCAACACCGATTGAACTTTTTGAGACACATCATAATGACGATTTCCAATAATTCTAGGGTCTAAAATCCTTGATGTTGAGGCCAAAGGATCTACGGCAGGATATATACCAAGTTCAGCAATTTTTCTTTCCAGAACTGAAATAGCATCTAAATGAGCAAATGCTGTTGCAGGAGCAGGATCTGTCAAATCATCTGCTGGAACATAAACCGCTTGCACTGATGTAATAGAACCATTCTTTGTTGAAGTAATTCTTTCTTGTAAATCTCCCATTTCTGTGCTCAAGGTTGGCTGATAGCCAACAGCCGATGGCATCCTACCCAAAAGAGCCGACACTTCCGATCCAGCTTGAGTAAAACGGAAAATATTATCAACAAATAATAAAACATCTTTCCCTTCGTCATCTCTAAAATACTCTGCCATAGCAAGACCGCTTAATGCAACTCTTAACCTAGCTCCTGGTGGCTCGTTCATTTGACCAAAAACCATTGTCGTTTTATCAATTACTCCTGATTCTGTCATTTCATTATATAAATCATTACCCTCACGAGTTCTTTCACCCACTCCAGCAAAGACAGAGTATCCTCCATGTTCAGTCGCAATATTTCTAATTAATTCTTGAATTAAAACAGTCTTCCCAACACCAGCTCCACCAAATAAGCCTGTTTTCCCACCTTTTGTATATGGCTCCATTAAATCAACAACTTTAATTCCAGTAACAAGCATTTCTGTTGATGTTGCAAGCTCTTCATGCTTCGGAGCAGAGCGGTGAATAGGATTAACCTTCTTAGTTTTAACATCTTTTTTGTTATCAATTGTGTTTCCTAAAACATCAAAAAGCCGACCAAGCGTTTCGGGTCCGACAGGAACTGAAATTGGAGAACCACTATCTGAAACATCTGTTCCACGAACTAAACCATCCGTAGAATCCATTGCAATAGTTCGAACTGATGAATCACCTAAATGTTGTGCTACCTCTAAAACCAAGATGCCATCATCGCCTCTATCAACTGAAAGCGCATTATAAATATCTGGCAAATGTCCTTGTTCGAAAACAACATCAACAACTGCTCCCATGACCTGTGATATTTTACCTTTTGCTGCCATAATAATTTCCTTATCTATTAATTACTCTTTTAAAGCTTCAGCACCGCTGACTATCTCAAGCATTTCTGTTGTGATAGCTGCTTGCCTTGCCTTATTAAACTCTAATGTTAAACTTTTTATCATATCCCCAGCATTTGTTGTTGCATTCTCCATCGCCATCATTCTGGCTGCTTGCTCACTTGCATATGATTCAAGAAGATACTTCCATATTTGGATATTCAAATGCCTAGGGACTAAAGAATTGACTAATACTTCTTTTGAGGGTTCGTATAATCTGTCCTTTTCATCAAAACCTTCATCGCCATAAGATAGCGGAAGTAATACTTCTGACTTTATTTCTTGCTGAGCCATATTTACAAAATAATTATAGATAACATGTATTTCATCAACCTTACCGCTTGTAAAATGTTCGATAGCGCTTCTACCAATCATCATAGCATTCTCGAAATTTAATTCGCTCCAAAAATCAATATGGCTTTCTATTATATTATAGTCTCTTCTTTTAAAATGATCTCTAGCTTTCTTCCCAATACAAAATAAATCCACATTTTCTTTTCCGAATTCAGCAATTTCTTTTTCAGAAACTTTTATTATGTTAGAATTAAATCCACCGGCGAGTCCTCGATCTGCCGAAACAATAACATATGCTTTACGTCTGATTTTACGGACATTCAAAAGATCCAAATCTTTTCTACTAACATCTGGTAAAATATGATTTATCGTCTCTTCCAAAGCGGATGTATAAGGCCTAGCCTGCTCCATTTTCTCTTGCGCTTTACGAACTTTTGCAGCAGCAACCATTTTCATAGCACTAGTAACTTTTTGGATACTTTTGACGGATTTTATCCTGTCTCGTATGTCTTTTAGACTAGCCACAAATTAGGATATGAAACTATTTTTAAAATCGGTGATGACTTTCTCGAGATCTTTACTTTGCTCGTCATTAAGATCACCAGAATCACTTATTGCTTTAAGCTGTGCAGCAGCATTTGCATCAATATAATCAAAAAGACTGCTTTCAAAATTAGCTACTTCCTCTATCGCAATATCATCAAGAT
>CALKMQ010000205.1 GCA_938092125.1 uncultured bacterium | reverse complement strand
AAATATAACATCAGGAATTCCTAATGATATTAATGCTATAATATTGAATTATCTTTCGACTGAAAAGGATGTCCAGCCAGTTACATTCAAATTAAGTCAAAATTTTCCAAATCCATTTAATGGCCTGACACAGATTCCTTTCACTTTATTTAATCCTGGAAATATATCTGTCAATATTTTTGACATAAATGGAAGAACCATCAAAAATTTATTTGTGGGTTACAAGAATGCCGGGACTACTGTTTTAAAATGGGATGGGACGAATGATTTTAATGATATTGTTTCATCAGGAATATATTTTTACAAAATTAAAACAAGTAATATTTCATCAACAAAAAAACTGATTTTCGCAAAGTAAGGAAAAGTAATTACCATGAAAAAAATATTATTTGTATGTACTGCTAATATTCATCGCAGCAGATTTGCTGAGGAAGTTTTTAATCATCTAGCCATTCAAGATAATAAAGAATATCGAGCGTTTTCTGCTGGCCTAAGAGTAGGTGACTTTAGTTATAGAGAAATATATTATCCAGCTCTAGAACAGCTTGAGTCTTTTAATATTAAACCAATTCGTCCAAAAGAGCGCTCAATGCATATTGACGATATAATGTTAGAAGATTATTATAAAATAATTTGCATGGATAAAAAGGAGCATAAACCGATGGTAGATGCAAATCTAAAGTTATCAAAATATAAATTTGAATATTGGGATATTATTGACATCCCTAAAGTTGAGAGCACTGTCTCTTTACCTATGTGTTATGAAAAAGTTGTTAAATTATTTAAGAATATCAATCTTAAGTAAAAATGAGAAAAGGTGATTGCTCTGAATATGGAGGACCAAAATATAAATCTCAAAAAAAAGTTTTTGACCAGGTAAAAGTCGTATTTGAGAAAGCAATAATAAATAGAGAATTACTTTTAAATAGCCAAGTAAAGCACGAGCACAAAGATAAAATAATCATTCTTGATTTAAGGATATCTATATGTATTAAAAAGAGAGCTCGACTCACTTTAGGTGGCTATTCTTATTTGCCAGAGGAGATGTATGATTGGGAACCAATCTATGAAATTGACAGAAGATTACTTCCCAAAACAGTGACTTAAATAAGTGCTATTTACTCATTTCCATCTGAAATATCTAGTCGAATAACTTCACCATTCTTTTGTTCAATGAATAATTTATTTGGCCTGCAGCAAACCTCGCAATCTATAATTTCTTGATGAACACCATCATAAATTTCAATGTCTTCGGAAAAGTTTTCATAACAGGTAAAACATATAATATCTATTAACATAAAAGAATAGTCATTTAGATTGTATTAAGTTATCCTTTGAGGATAATATTTTATTTTTGATTATAAGATTTGAACCTAGGTGTCTTCGTTTGAGATGAAGTTCTATGTTTTGTTTTTCTACCTGAAACTCGTTCTCTCCACAATTTGAAAGAATTTCGTTTTAAATTTTTTCGCATCAATTTGATTACATCTGGTTCACCAATACCATATTGGTCTTTAATTGCATCAAAAGTAGTTCTATCTTCCCATGCCATTTCAATAACTCTATTTTTATCAAATAATTTTCGCACTATTCTTTTATCTGCTCGTTTATACTCATAGTTACAAGGTCATCTAATTTTAAATACTCTAATGATTTTTCATGAGTAGCTTCTAAGACTACTTTAGGAGCACAGTTATTATCGAATGCTTCTTTCCACCTTAGTGCGCAGACACACCACTTATCTCCAGGCTTTAGGCCAGGGAAGTTATACATCGGATTTGGAGTAGATAAGTCATTGCCCATATCGCGAGAAAAATTTAAAAATTTTTTATCCATTACAGATGCTACAACATGTCTTCCATGGTCACTTTTATCTGTTCTGCAAAACCCATCGCGAAAATAACCAGTAACTGGTTTTGAATTGCAACTCTTTAAATCAGTTCCTAATACATTTTTCATCGATAATATTAAATATATAAGCCATAATAAATCAAATTTCAAGTTTGGGTAAAATGGATTTATTACTTTTGATTGTTTTGGATTTTAGACTACAATTTTGACTATGTCCACGTCAATTTTATGGTTCAAAAAAGATCTTCGCATTTTTGACCACAAGCCATTCCTTGAAGCCTCAAAAAATGGACTTGTCCTTCCATTATATATTTTCGAGCCTGAAATACTAGAAAGCGAAGACTACGACCCAAGGCACCATAAGTTTATTAATGAATCACTTAAATCACTAAAGATTGAATTAGAAAAAATAGGTGGTTACCTACATGTTGAACATGGATCAGCCTTAGAAGTATTCCAAAAACTAAGGTCACAAACATCAAATCAAATTAGAATTTTTTCTCATGAAGAAACTGGGAACTGGATTAGTTACCAAAGGGATATTCATTTAAAAAAATGGTGTAAAAAAAACACTATTAATTGGGTTGAGTTTCCCCAGCATGGTGTCCAAAGACCAATCAAAAATCGAGATGGTTGGTCCTACGAATGGAATAAGTCAATGAATGAGCCAATTATTCCTATACCAATAAATGTAAAATTTGAATCACATCAAAAAAAATTCAATTTAATAAAAGAAACAAACCTTAACAAAAAAGTAACCCATAAAATCATTCAAAAAGGTGGTAGGGGTAATGCAGTAAGACTATTGGTTTCTTTTTTAAATGAACGAGGTCGTAATTATGTAAAAGAGATGTCTAGCCCATTGACAGCAATGACAAGCTGTAGTCGGTTAAGTCCCCATATATCATTTGGGAATATTAGTATAAAAGAAGTGTATCAAGCTGCAAAGAAAAAGCGGGATTCACTCAAGGGTGTAAAGGGCATTGGTTTTTGGAGATCATCAATTTCATCTTTTTTGGGTAGACTAAGATGGCACTGTCACTTTATTCAAAAATTGGAAGATCAACCTAAAATTGAATGGGTAAATATGGCTCGAGCATATGACGACATTCGGGAAAACGATTTCAATGAAAATTATTTTGAAGCTTGGAAAGTAGGTCTCACTGGTTATCCGTTTATAGATGCTTGCATGAGGTGTTTAAATGAAACAGGTTATATTAATTTTAGAATGAGAGCGATGCTTGTTTCATTTGCTTCATATGACCTTTGGCTAGATTGGAGGAAAACCAGTAAATATATGGCAACACAGTTTTTAGATTATGAACCAGGAATTCATTATAGTCAATTTCAAATGCAATCTGGCGTCACGGGAATAAATTCAATAAGAATATACAATCCAACTAAGCAACAAAAAGATCATGACCCGAAAGGGGAATTTGTTAGAACATGGGTTCCTGAATTAGGAAACATCCCTTTAGAATATATTTTCACACCTCATTTAATGAGTGACGGATTTCAAGAGAAATATTCATGCGTAATTGGAATGCACTATCCTGCTCCAATTATTGATCATAATCTACAAGTTAAAAAAGCAAAAAATATTTTGTATAAAATAAAATCAACATCTGAAGCAAAAAATGAAGCAAAAAAGGTTTACATCAAACATGGAAGTAGAAGAAAACCAAACCAAAGAAAGCAATAGAGATTATTTTTGATATTAGTTTTTTAAAGATTGCTGAATTGGAAAAATAATTCACTAAAGGCTTTAACTGTATGAAAAATAGGTTTTGAATACCCTCCTCCCATAAAAATAACAACTGGGCACCTTTTCTTTTTACAAAAACTAAGAACCATTTCATTCCTTTTCATCATTCCTTGATGACTGAGGCTTAAATGACCTAAGGTGTCATTGACCAAGCCATCCACTCCTGCTTGAAAAAAAATAATATCTGTGTCATTATCTTCTAATCTTTCTAGGCTTGAGCCAAGTATTTTTAAATAAGTCTCGTCTTTCATTCCTTTCTTTAAAGGTACATCTAAGTCGCTTATTTGTTTTTTTAATGGGAAATTAGATTCACAATGCATTGAAAATGTAAATATTGATTTATCAGTTTTAACCATCGATGCAGTTCCGTCTCCCTGATGAACATCTAAGTCAAGAATAAGTATGTTTTGATACCTTTTAAATTTCTCTTTACAGTAATATGCAGAAATTACAAGATCATTAAAGACACAATATCCTGAACCATAATCATGATAAGCGTGATGAGTTCCTCCCGCTAAATTCGCAGATGCGCCATTTTCTATCGAACTTATAACAGCGTTAACACTGCCACCCATTATAAAAAGTGTTCTTTCTATGATTTTTGAAGTCCAGGGTCTTAGGCCAATTTTTCTTTGCTGTACTTCAGACAACTTTCCTTTTAAAAATTGGTCTACATAATCTTTTTGATGAACATTATATAAATGTTTAACATTGATTTTTTTTGGTATTTTAAATTTAATGCTTTTATTTCGATTTGATTTTGATATTGATTCAAATATAAGTTGATATCTATCTCGAGGAAAATTTGAAGATTTAGATATTCCAGAGGTATAAATTGGATGGTAAAATATTTCGAGCAAGTATATGTTTAGTTAAGTATAATTAAAGATATCTGAAAATGTTTGATATAATCAAATTATAAATTTATGAATGTACTTGTTTGAAAATGAATTTTAGATGATTCACTAGTATTTGTCATTATCTATAATAATCTAGATAAGAAAAAGGATGGTCAAAAAAATGTATTGTATTAAATGTGGAAGTAAAACAAAAAAGACTATTCCAACTGGTGACAATGTGCTAAGAGAAATCTGTAGTGCATGTGCATACATTCATTATGTGAATCCTAATATAATCGTTGGTGCTCTACCTGTTCACTCTGGGTCAATTCTTTTGTGTAAAAGAGATATTGAGCCCGGTTTTGGTAAATGGACGTTGCCTTCTGGTTTTATGGAGATGGGTGAGTCTCTTGAGGATGGTGCAAAAAGGGAAGCGCATGAAGAGGCGAATTTAGAACTAAACATTAAATATTTATTTACAACTTATAGTCTGCCAAGGATTGGACAAGTTTATATGTTGTATTTGAGTGAAATAGTAAACGATGATTATGCTGCAATGCATGAGACCTCAGAAGTTAAATTATTTTCAAAAAGTCAAATACCGTGGGATGGTATAGCATTTTCAGCAGTAACTTTTGCACTGAAAAATTATATAGCTGACAGTAAGAGTGGCATTTCTGGAAAATGTCACTCAAATTATTAACTCTTAAACCTGGTAACAAAGTGCCAAATAAAATCATATCATTTTCTCTATTAATTGGTTCATTATTTACAATTATGAAAGCAGGTGTCATATATGATTTTTCTAAAAATGATAATTTAGATGGTTGGTATGTCGTTGATGATGGTGTGATGGGAGGGCGATCTCAAGGCAAATTACAAATTGAAAATAATGATACGGGTTTATTTTCAGGAAGAATCTCAATTGAAAACTATGGTGGTTTTAGTTCTATTCGCTACTATACCAAAAATATTAAAGTAAAAAAAAACAAGTATATCACAATGGTTGTCAAAGGAGATAATAAATATTATCAATTGAGAATTAAATCTTCAAGGAATGAACGATATGTCTACTCATATAAATTTTTTGCGAAAAATGGCTGGCAAGAAGTCAGAATCCCTCTAGCTAGTATGGAACCATCTTTTAGAGGAAGAAAAATGAATATGAAAAATTTCAATAAAAAATATATTACTGAAATCGGGTTTTTAATTGGAAATAAAGTAGCGGAAGATTTTGAACTTCGTATAAGGTCGATTTTTCTTGAGGAGGGCGAATAGTTTATTTAAAAAGCCCTTTTATTATTCTTTCAATTTCGATGTATCATTGATATTTTTTTATTAACTTTTTTGTAAGAGAAGTAATAAGTGTTCGGAGTAATTATGAGTTTTAATATAGATATAATAATAGAAGCATTAAAAATAATAGCAGCGGTATCTGTTTTTTATGTTTGGGTAGTTAGATACGATAATATAAAAAAAGAATTTAAAGATTATAAACTGCCAAGTGCTTTTAGAGATTTCATAGGTATTATAAAAATATCGTTTACTGTAATGTTGCAGTTTGATGATAATAATTTGGTTGTTATTGGATCTCTGGGGATAATTATATTGATGCTAGGTGCCGTAGCAACTCATATAAAAGTAAAAAACCCTATCAAAGATGTAGTCCCTGCAATTACGATGCTTTCAATAGGGCTAATTATATTTTTACATGCTTACGCACAATCTATTTAAAATAAAAATTTATATTTGAACAGGTTTTTAAATTGACACTTTTTTAAACCTCCATGGCAAAATATTACGTTTATGTAATAGAGCTAGAACCTGAGGTAGCAAATCTCAGAAAGTTTAGAGCTAAGAATCCGAATTATATAAAAGGGAACGGATGTTTTTATGTTGGTCAATCGACAAGAACTCCAGAATTAAGGTTTGATCAACACAAAGAGGGCTATAAATCCAATAAATATGCTAAGTATTATGGTAAAAAATTAAGGCCGGACATTTACAAAAAATATAATCCCATACCTTCTCGGGTTGATTCATTAGGTATTGAAGCTTATTTAGGCAATAAATTAAGGGGTAAGGGTGCGGCTGTTTGGTTTAATTAACTATTTTTGTCGCCATTGAGCGAAAAGATAAAACCATTTGCCATACCCCAGTACTTTGTTCAAGGTCACCCTCACTTATATTAAAGGACCCTTTCATAAACACAGGTTTTTGCAAACTAATACTTAATACTCCTTTCCTTGTGCTAAATAGATAGCCTAAAGATGGAGTTACGATTAAAGCAGATGAATTAGGACTAGGAATACCATCCCAATATTCCTCGGATAACGATTCTACTCCTAAACTTAAATCAAGTGATCCGTCTAGCTTATCGAATCTTTTGTAAATAGTTGAAAAGACTGCTTTCAAAGATGTTCGAGGCATATAAAAATATTCATTTTCATTGATAGGTTTTTCAATAGAAAAATTCCCACCAAAAAATACAGGATTGGCAGAGCGTTTATAATAAAACTGAATATCAGATATAATGTTATAGGTACCATTGCTCATACTAAAGTGTCTATGTGGGATGAATGCGTCATCACTTTTTAAGAACGGGCTTTTTGTGAGATTGTTTTTTGATGGAAGCGTAATTCCGCTACCTAAAATAATTCTGTATCCATCGCCTACCCCAGTATTTTTGAGTAAATATCTTAGTATAATTCTAGAATCTCCTAAAATTCCTCCCTTAGCATTGTCAAAATCACTAGCAGAGTGCTCATTACGATGATGAACTGACTCATTGTCTTTATCAAAATTCATTGTCCTTAGGCCTAATGTGGTACTTATAGACAAATTAACTTTATTGTTTAAACCATAAATGAGCCCTGGTCTAATTATTGATGTTATTAAATTTCCTTTATGCTCAAAATTTTCTCCAGGAACGGGAGCATGCCACCAATCTATGTATTGAGTGCTTTGTGTAAGTGAGTAAAAAATCTCATCTTTATTTGCACCTAATCCTTTGTCTGAGCTGCCACCTGGAAGCGAGGGGTTTCCTCAAAGAGCTCATTGGCCATATAATGCGGCGAATAAAAGGTAAAAAAGAATTAAAATGTTTTTCATAAAATTTTAATGTTTTGTTTTAGACAGATTTTAACTAGAAAAATAATCCTAACTTAATGAAGTTATTTTATTTAATTAAGAAATTAAATAATATGTTGTTGACAATAGGATTAATTAAATATTAATTTATTATCGTATTAAATATTAAAAATTTAAAGTTTTAATAAGTAATACTTTAAATTAGATTTGTTTTTTTAAAGTTATAAGATATCAGTCATGATAGAAATACTCCTTCTGTCGTTTTCTGTTGCCCCTCTAATCAATGAGTAGAGTATTCTACCTCCTTCTTGTGTTCTAAAATATGGAGGGGCAAATCTTTTTGTAAGCTTTTTTATTAAATAGTGTACACTTAATATTCCTTCACTATATTTTATATCATGATTATAAAAGAAATGATTTTTCACAAATCATCATTCCACTAATTGATTTCTTAAAAACTAATTTGATTCATCATATTGACAGGTAGTTCTTATTTTTACTATTTACAATTCTTTGGGTTTGACGTCTTTTGAGCTTTTACTAATAGCTTTGTGTGCGATTGGTGTTGGAATGGCAAAAACAGGATTAGGTGGACTTGGGATGGTTGTTGTGCCTATCCTTGCCAATATATTTGGACCAAAATCTTCAACTGGCATTTTATTACTTTTGCTTATAATGGCAGATTTTTTTGGAGTCTGGTATTATCACAGACATGCTGAATTAAAAAAAATTATACAACTAATGCCTAGTGCTCTGGTGGGTATTTTAATTGGTGTTTACATTGGAGATAAAATCTCAGACATACATTTTCAGATATTGCTTGGTGCCATAATAATTTCAGGTGCTTTAATGACCTTCATAAAAATAGATGTCAAAAGAAATAAATCATTGTCGATACTGGTAGGGTTCTTAGGCGGATTTATCACAATGGTTGGAAATGCTGCTGGTCCAATTATGTCAATATATTTTTTATCGATGGGTTTTGAGAAAAATAAATTTATTGGCACTGCTGCTTGGTTTTTTCTATTTGTAAATATTATAAAAGTTCCATTTCACATTATTTTTTGGAAAACAATATATCTCGATATTTTTATGTTCGATATAATGTTGTTTCCTTTAATTTTAGCTGGTGCATTAATAGGAGTATGGATTGTTAAAAAAATCCCGGAAAAGCCTTACAAAATATTTGTTATTACTTCCGTTTTTTTATCTACAATATTGTTGTTTTTATAATTATATGTGTAAGGTTTAAATTAAATGGATTTTATTTTTTAATATTAATAATGGATTTTATTTTTTACCTATGGTTACCAATAATAATATTAGCATTAGCTAGTTTATTAAAAATTTCAATAAAGAATAAAGGCAATAAAAAACCATGGATAAGAATAGAGGAGACAAAAGAAAATGAGTAGGCATTTATCAATGAGGACTGCTAACCCAGCATTGCAATCAGAAACTTTTAAAAAATCAATGGCTGATTCAATCTCTAATGAAAAGGCCATGACAATAAATGGTGTTGTGAACAAAACTGGATTCTCTCTTTTGCTATTGATTTTTGGCGCTTCATTTACTTGGTCGAACCCAGAATTATCTGGTTTGGCAATAACCGGTTCTATCGTTGGCCTGATCTTAGCATTTGTTACTATTTTTAAACCAACAATTGCATACATAACTGTTCCTATTTATGCTATCATGCAGGGCTTATTTCTTGGTTTTATTTCTAGAGTTTTTGAAATGCAATATCCCGGAATAGCAGTTCAAGCAATTTTTCTTACTTTTGGTACGCTTGGTTCATTATTACTTGCCTATTCTTCGGGTTTAATAAAAGCTACTGAAAATTTTAAATTAGGCGTTTTTGCTGCGACAGGGGCCATAGGAGTTTTGTATTTGATAAATTTTATTATGAGCTTTTTTGGTTCTGGCATAGGTGTTATTCACAGTAACAGTACAATGGGAATTGTTTTTAGTCTAGGTGTCGTTGTTATAGCAGCATTAAACCTTGTTCTTGATTTTGATTTTATTGAAGAAGGTGCTGAAATGGGTGCACCCAAATATATGGAATGGTATGCAACGTTTGGATTATTAGTCACACTTATTTGGTTATATATTGAAATTTTGAGGCTTCTCTCTAAATTAAATAGTAGAAGATAGAGGTGCCTTTATAAATACCTTTAAAAGGTGTGTATATTTAATATTTCTTGCCAACGTTCTCTTTGGTGAAATTGATTATCTTTTTAACGTACAGCCGATTTTTAATAATCATTGTGTTTCTTGTCATTCAGGTACCTACGGGTCTGGAGTACTTGAGCTAGATTCATATGAAAGATTAATTGAAGGTGATAGTAATAATGGGCCAGTCGTGGTTCCATTTAATGCGGATAGTAGTTTGCTCTACCGGGTTTTATTACGTGATTCAGTTGTCGTTCCAAATGAACCTATATGTTGCCGAATGCCTAAGAATGCAGACCCCTTACCAATTAGTCAACAGATAACAATTTATAACTGGATTAATGAGGGTGCTCAAGGACCAAACTTGTTGATAGATTTAAAAAGTCTTAGTGATAGAATAGTTGTAAGTACATCTCCAAATCCATTTAATAATATTCTAAAAATATCAATTAGAAGTGAAAATATTTTTGTAGAAAATATAGCTATTTTAAACTTACTTGGAGAAAGAGTTAGGACGATAGAAGTTCATAATCAAACGGACGGTGTGATCTTTTGGGATGGCAGTAATGATTTTGGCCAAGCTGTTACAGCTGGTATTTATTTTATTTATTTTTACCAGAATAGTAGGTTAGAATTAATACGGAAAGTATTATTTCTCAAATAGATCTATTCCCTTAAAAACAGTTTGGATATTTAATTTGTTTAATGAGAATAGTTCTCATTAAATTTAAAATCTGTATATAAATAAATTAATATCTATATAAAAAAGGAAAAATAATGAAACACATACTAAAAATGTTTCTTGCATTTGCAACGTTAGTTGTAGCGCAAGATTCTACAATGAATGTAGAAAAAGAACCCAGCCTTCCAGGTTGGGGAGTCTATGTAGGTGGCGCATTTGGGAATGCAACAGCTGTAGATGATTTGCCAGATGGGACCAATCTAGAGTCTCGATTAGTATTGCCAAATATCGGAGTGAGCAAGGGTTTAATGCTCGGGCCTGTGCCATTAATAGTTGGTTTTGGTTACCACCCCAGGGGTTATACATATAAAGCTACTGGTAATTATGCGGTTGAAGCAGATTATCAAATAGATATGCTTGACTTCTGGGCCACTGTGCCTTACCCAGTTAGTGATAGAGCAATTCTCCAAGCTGGATTCTTGGTTGGAACTTGTTTAGGCGGTAAGGTAACAATTGATGGTGACGATACAGATCTTGAAGACATCGAAGGCGAACCTGATTTTGGTATTATGCTTGGTGGTGGTTTTGCAATTACCGAACAAGTTGGTGTTAATTGTGCTTATTACGTCGGATTAGCAGAATTTGATGATATTAATAAGTTTAATGGTTTGGTTTTTAATTTAGGATATAATTTCTAATTAAAAGTTATTTTCTTTAAAAAAGCCTCGGTAACGAGGCTTTTTTTTTATCATCAAATAAACATAGTATCTATGTCATGAAACTTGATTTAAAATTTATAAGTGTAGTAATAATGAGTGTATTCTATGTTTCAGTAGGTATTTCACATTTCACAAACCCTTTTTTATACTTACAAATTATCCCTCCGGTACTTCCTTATAAATTGGCGCTTGTATACATTAGTGGTTTTTTTGAAATATTATTTGGAACAATGTTAATATATAAAAAAACACGATTTCTAGCTGGATGGGGCCTTATAATGCTCCTAGTCGCTGTTTATCCTGCTAATATATATTTAGCTCAAACAAATGGTGCTGCTATGGATATTTCTGCAACTATTGCTTGGGCTAGACTTCCAATTCAATTTATTTTTATTGGTATTGCATATTGGCATTCAAAAATAAATTAATTTTGTTCTTTTAGTGGTACAGGATCATGTCCGTGAGTTCCCCACCAAGGATTACATCGAATGACTCTTTTTATAGCGAGCCATAATCCAAAAAAAACACCCCACTCATTAATTGCTCCTATCGCATAGTTTGAGCAAGTAGGCTGGTGAGCACAATTTTGTCCTAAAAAAGGAGACAGGGTATATTGGTATATGCGGATAGGCATAATAAATAGTTTTGAAAATACTTTACTTAGCATTTGTTAAAAATCTCGTAATTTTGTAAAAAGATATAATAAAATACTTTTAATTATGGCACAACTAAGATTATACAACTCTTTAACAAATAGAAAAGAAGATTTTTCACCAATTGAGAATGATCATGTTAAGGTATATACCTGTGGTCCTACTGTTTATAATTTTGCGCATATTGGAAATGCTAGACCACCATTAGTTTCCGACATTTTAGTTAGGTTACTTAAACAGTTATATAAAGAAGTGACCTATGTTTCTAACATAACAGACATAGATGATAAAATAATTGCTACATCGATTGAACAAAAAGTACCCATAGCTGAACTGACAAAAAAATATGAAAATGTATATAACCAAAATTTAAAAGATCTAGGCGTCGCTAAGCCTGACCATCAACCAAGAGCGACAGACCACATTCAAGAAATGATAGTTCAAATAAAAGAATTAGTTGATAACGGACACGCTTATATAAGTGAGGGGCATGTTCTTTTTAGTGTGAAAACATTTCCAAAATATGGTCAATTGTCTGGAAGAGATAAAGATCAACAATTGCATGGTAGTAGAGTGGAAGTAGCTTCTTATAAAAATGATCCAGCTGATTTTATTTTATGGAAACCAAGTACAAGTGAACAACCAGGCTGGGATTCACCGTGGGGATTTGGGCGTCCGGGTTGGCATTTAGAATGTTCTGCAATGTCGCAAAAAACCTTAGGCGTTCCATTCGATATCCATTCTGGTGGGCAAGATCTAATTTTCCCGCATCATGAAAACGAGCTGGCTCAGTCTTGCGGAGCGCATGGAGAGATTGAAGATATTAATCATTATGCAAAATATTGGTTACATAATGGTATGATTAAATTTGATGGAGATAAGATGTCTAAGTCATTGGGTAATATTGTATATATTAATGACTTACTTAAAAAGTACAATGGTGAGGTTCTGAGGCTTGTTTTACTATCAACGCATTATCGGCAGCCATTGAATTGGTCAAAAAAATCAATTTTACAATCACAAAAAATGCTCGACAAAATGTATCGAACTTTGTACCAAATTGATGGCGAGGTATCAAAAGAGGCAGTAAGTCCGCCTAAAGAAATTATAAAAGCCTTATGCGATGACCTAAATACTCCAGAAGCTATTGGGAAATTAAATATTCTTTTTAATGACTTTCAGCATGCTAAAGGCAAGCAAAAAAATGAGTTGCTGTCACAAATCATGAGTGGCGCAAGTTTATTAGGGCTTTTAAATCAAAAACCAGAGAATTGGCTTGGATATCAAAATGAGATGGATAGTAAGGATTTAAAAGAAGTTGAAAAATTAATAATGGACAGGGATAAGTATAGATTAGAAAAAAATTATAAAATGTCTGATCAAATCAGAGATGAATTAACTGCACTTGGTATAGAAATCGAAGATAGTCCTCAAGGTACAAAGTGGCGTAAAACCTAAATTATCCAGGTGGCCATTTCATTTGTCTACCGCCTAAAACATGTAAATGAATGTGATTTACGGTTTGGGCGCCATGTTCATTGCAGTTAAATATTGTTCGATACCCTTTTTCTGAAATCCCCTCTTTTTTTGCTAGCTGTTTAGCAATGATGAATAGCTCTCCAATTAAATTTTTATCGTCATCTTGTATATCATTAATTGTTTGAATCTCTTTTTTTGGAATGACTAAAAAGTGAACTGGCGCTTGAGGGTTTATATCCCTGAATGCTAATATTTCATCATTCTCAAATAAAATATCAGCAGGAATTTCTTTGTTAATTATTTTTGTAAATATGGTACTCATGAAACTCTGATTATGTTAATGCTTTTATCAGAAATTTTTGTGAGGGGAATATTTAAGAATATTGTAGTTGCTTATTTTTGATAAATGAGTATTTTGATTGGATAAGGTAATAAGACCCAAACAGAACAGTTGTGAAAAGTAAATTGCTGATTATTGTATTTTGTAGAAAGGGTATTCCAGCAGTGTAACAGGCTAACAGACCAATTAGGTTTTTAGAATACATGCCGCTACCAATCCAGACACCAAAATTGGATACTAAAAAGAAAATAGCACCTGATCCAACAGCTGTTCCAAATGTTTTGGATAATGATATATTATTTTTAAAAACATAAATATTTAATAAAATAATGCTTAAATAAGAGCCATACTGCCATTGAAAACCTTTATAGAACCAAACAAACTCTAGACTAGTTGTATATATATAATTGTTTATAATTAAATCACTAAACCAAATAGCAAAAATAGAGATAAATAATGCATGCCATTTTTTTGTGAAATGAGCGGCCCCAAATATCCCGATTGCGAGAATAGGTGAAAAATTTGGCGGATGGGGTAACAACCTCGTCAAAGCGGCAATAAACATAATGCCAATTAGTAAGCTGAGATTTATATTTAATTTTTTCATTATTTGATATGCAAGTTTATGTACTCATGACTGTAAGAGTCTAGTTTAAAAAACGTGATTAGAGCATTTAATTCAATATTTAAATAAAATTATACCATATAAAAATGCAATTAGTCTGTATTGTCTTTGATTTATTAACAGTAAATTTATTTATACATATTTATATGATTGAACTAGAAAATATATCCAAAGTATTCACCTTGACCAAAGATCAAAGAAAGGTCGTTGGTGAGTCTAAATTAAGACCCAAATTATTTACAGCTGTTGATTCAATAAGTTTTAAATGTAATCCCAGTAGCGTTTTTGCCTTGCTAGGGCCAAATGGATCTGGAAAAACAACCACGTTGCGAATGATCTCAACAATGATTTCGCCGACATCAGGTACGATTAAAATAAAAGATGTAGACGTAATGAAAAATGGTCGTGAAGCTAGAAAGTCTATTGGCTTTATGACGAATCAAACTGCTTTATATGATAGATTAAGTCCTTATGAAATGGTTAAGTATTTTGCGGATTTAAATAGTATGGAGAAGGTTGTTTTTGAGAAAAGATGTAAAGACATTTTCGATACATTAGATATGAATTCTTTTGCTAATAAACGTATTGGCACTTTGAGCTCGGGAATGAAGCAAAAAACATCAATTGCGCGCACGATTATTCATAATCCAGATATTATCGTTTTTGATGAACCAACTACGGGACTTGATGTTATGACCTCAAGGTCGATAATTGAACTAATTAGAAACTCAAAAGACGAAAAGAAAACTATTATTTTTTCCTCGCATAGGATGGAAGACGTTCAATCACTAGCAGATGACATAGGTGTCATTTATAATGGGAAACTTATTTTTTCAGGAACGAAGCTAGATTTTGAGTCTTTATCTGATTCCTCGAGCTATGATGACACTTTAATTAACCTAATTGATAATTCATGAATATTATTTATTCTATTTTTAAAAAAGAACTTATTGATGTTCTAAGGGATAGAAGAACTCTAATGTTTATGGTCGTTATTCCAATTTTAATAACACCATTATTAGTCATTGGCTCTATAAAATTCCAAGAATATCAAAATAAAAAATCTGAAGAGAAAATTTTAAGCATCGCTTTCATTAACGATTCAGAAGACTATTTAATAAAAAAATTACTATTGAATCAAAAAGGGGTAAAAGTAATAGAAGGTATTGTACTTGATAGCTTAGAATCATTTATTAGATCTGATTCACTTCAAGGAGGATTACATATTGATAAAAATTTTCTTAACAATATTAATTCAAATTCTTCTGGCTCGGTAAAAATTTATTATAAATCCTCGGATCTTATGAGTAAATCAAAAAAACGAATGCAATCAGCGTTAGAAAATTATAAAAATGATATAGTATCTAAACGTTTAGAGAGATTAAAGTTTGACGAGCGGTTGTTAGAACCTTTAGAAATTACAAATATCGATATGGCTACTGCTAAGGAAACACTTGGTAAGGCAATCGGAGGGTTTATACCCTACGTTTTAGTGATGTTTATTTTTCTTGGTGCTATGTATCCTGCTATTGATTTGGGAGCGGGTGAAAAAGAAAGAGGGTCCTTAGAAACACTACTATCTTCTCCAGCAACGAAATTTGAAATTACAATGGGCAAATTATTAGTAGTGTCTTTAACTGGCTTAGTTTCTGGTCTTGTCTCAGTTTTAGGTATTTCATCTTCATTATTTTTTATTGACAAAATACCAGTCCAAATGCAAGAAACCATCCTTGAATTAATTAATCCATTTATGATAGGCTCGATTATTGTTCTCATGGTACCGATTGCTATATTTTTTGCTTCTATGCTATTATCCATATCTTTTTATTCTCGCTCATTTAAAGAGGCGCAAAGTTTAATGGGACCTCTAAATATGGTTATAATAGTTCCTTTGTTCTTAAGTCTGGGGCCAGGAATGGAAATGGATCATGCTACAGCCTTAATGCCTCTAATAAATGTTGGCCTATTAACGAAAGAAATTTTAGCAGGATCTGTTGAACTAATATATTTCATAGAGACTTTATTCTCATTACTCTTTTGTGCTGCAATAGGAATTTGGTTTTCAGTTTATTGGTTTAAAAAAGAAAATACAATTTTTAGAGTATAGTTTTCTTCTTAATTTTTCTCTTCAACTAGTCACAAATTGAGGCAGTAAGTAATGATAAAAATCCACATACTTATTATTTTATTCCATATTTCAGCGTTCACTTTTTCACAAACAATTAATATTGCAACTAATAAACTGACAATTGGAATGGACAAACGTGAAGCTTTAAGAAAAATGAATGAATTTATTGATCAATCTGCAATTGAACCTGAATCAGAAAATTATTGGTTGATAAATAATAATCAAATCGTTGGATCAATCGGATTTGAAAATGAAAAACTTAGTTATGTTACAGCTGATTGGGATGATGAAATAGATTATTTAGATTCAATTAATATGTTTAACACGCTATTCAAAGTGTTAAAAAGTACTTTTGGATCAAATTATGAAGGTGATATTATTCTTCATCTAGAAGAAGTAAAGGAACCTAATTCTGAAAAATTAGGCATCAGTATTCAATCAAGTGATGGTAAAAGTGTAAGTATTAAAAGAGAAAATATTAGTTTAGAGATTCAACAAATAGCAAAAAAACTATAAAAATATTCATTCATAATTTTTACTATAGTTAATCTTTTTTTGTTCAAGTCTTTGTAAATGTTTACTTAGTCTTACCTCAAAACTTGAATAATTTTTTCTATCTTTTTGTGACCATACAGTTTCGGCAAGTGCACATAGCCTTGGTAGGAGCATATATTCCGCTTGCTCAGGAGTTTGAATATATTCTGTCCATAAATTGGCTTGTCCGCCAAGGATGAGATGTCTTTTACTTTTATCGATTTTTTCAGGAATTGGTTCAAAATCATAAACTTTTGAAAGTGGAAGATACCCACCTATCGCAAGTGGTTCATTCTTTGAATCTTTCAATTGATAATAATCAAAATATACATTTGTTGTTGGCGACATTATTACTTCATGACCAGCGTTTGCTGCCTCTATTCCTCCATCCATCCCTCTCCAACTATGAACTACGGCATTTGGTGCAAGCCCTCCTTCAAGAATTTCATCCCAACCAATAAGTCGTTTATTGAATTTTAATAATACTTTTTCAATGCGTTTAATAAAATAACTTTGAAGCTCGTTTTCATCTTTAAGTTTTTCTGATAGTATTCGTTTTTGACATTTTTCACATTCTGACCACCTATCTTTTGGGCATTCATCGCCTCCAATGTGGATGTATGGCCCTGGAAAAACTTTTGAGACTTCTTCTAAAACTTTTTCTAAAAATTTGAATGTATCTTCGTTCCCAGCACAATAAACTTCTTTGTGTATCCCCCATACGGTTTCTGATTCGTGTGGACCTCCGGTACATGATAATTCGGGATAAGCTGATAAAGCAGCGGTGGCATGTCCAGGCATTTCAATTTCTGGGATTATAGTGATGTGGCGATCTTTAGCATACTCTATTATTTCATTAATTTGTTTTATTGTATAATAACCACCGTACTTAGAGTTATCAAACTTATGAGGTTTATCATTATAGTGACCTATAAGGGTCTCCTTCCTGAACGCAGCAATTGATTTTAACTTAGGGAAATTTTTAATAGGAATTCTCCACCCTTGGTCTTCTGTTAGGTGCCAATGGAAGATATTCATTTTGTGGGAAGCTGTAATATCGATGCATCGTTTAATAAAATCTAATGGCATCATATGTCTTCCAACATCCAGCATCATTCCTCGCCATTGAAAACGAGGTTCATCCTCAATTTTCATGCTAGGGATTTTTAACTCATTATTTATTCTAGTTGTCTCTAGTAATTGAAGTAAAGTTTGGACGCCATAGAAAATTCCTCGATAGTCCCTTCCTATCAACATCATTCCATTATCATCAATTTTCATGGTGTATGATTCGTCTTTTTTTATGATATCTTTATTTATTGTGAAATATACATTTGTACAATTTTTTTCATTGTTGGTTGATAGTTTAAATCCAAACCTTGAAAAGTTTTCTTCAAAATAATCACAGATTTTTTTTAATGCTTTATCATTATCGTCATAAAGAACTTTTATGTTATTGGTTAGAACTATATCGAGATCTAATTTTTCAATACTAGATGGAATTGGGACAAACCCTAATTCATTAAAATTATTTAGGTTATTATTCATTTTTGTTACTTTTTAAATAGGATTAGTTATTTAAATGTTGAATGTTTCGATTATAAAGTTTTTAATCGCATTTAATGTAATAGAACAATTTATATGTGATTAATTTTAAAAGTGCTCTTATTAAATAATTTATAATAATAATGCTCTTAAATTTAAATTTAGGTGATTTTTATGCTATAATGACAGCATTATGCTGGTCTTTTGGAGTAATATTTTTTGAAATTGCCGGCAGATCTTTAAACACGCTGCAAATAAGCCTATTGAAAAATATTGTGGGTGTAATTGGTTTTATCCTTTTTATTATAATCCAAGGGCACGCCTTTCCCATATTTAGCAATCAGGAGTATAATACATTAGTTATTAGTGGGATTATTGGCGTCGCAATTGGAGATATTCTCTTCTTAGCCTCCTTGCGCAGGTTGGGTTCAAGTTTGAGCGCAATAATTAGCACTAGTTACACAGTGTTTGTGTTTATACTCGCTTATTTAATGTTTGATGAGGTAATCTCAATCATCTCATACCTGGGCGGTGTTCTTGTTATTACAGGAGTCATTATTGGAACGAATGACCACAGTATTAAGACCACGCCTAAACAATTAGTTTTAGGTGTCTTTTACGGTCTTTTTGCCCATTTATGCACTGCATATTCTATATTATTAATTAAACCAATTATGGAACTTCACCCAATCGTGCCAATTGCTTTAATTAGATTTAGTACTGGCGTAATAATCAGTGGGTTAATCTTATTGTACCTTAAGGGCCATTTAGCGTTGAAAGATACTATTATTAGAGGGTTTTCAAATTATAATTTATTAGCAGGGTCATTTTTTGGAACATTTTTATCAGTGATTTTATGGTTAGCTGGTTATAAGTACACACTTGCTGGCAGAGCTGCAATTTATAATCAGCTCTCGACGATTTTTATAATTATCTTTGCTTCTATTTTTTTAAATGAAGTTTTAACAAAGCGAAAATGGGTGGCAATATTTTTAGCTTTAATAGGTTCTTTTATTGTTAGCATCTATTAAAAAATATTTTGAAGAAAGTTACCTTTTTATTCAACTTTTTTATGGACCGCGTTTAAAAAGGAAAGAACTGTCTGAACTTTTTTTCAATTGGAGAAAATCAAAAAATCGATCTCTTAAAGAAAAAAATAAAATTATAATATCCGGAGTTCGATCGCAATATTCTGATTTATTCAAAAATTGGAAATGGATAATCATTCAAACTATTTTATGGTTAGCAATATCAATTAAATTCGATTTTAATCCTATAATTAACATTATGGCTTTTTTTACTATTCTTAATCAATTCATACAAAACATTACGTCACTTGCAAAAGATAAAAGACAAACATTTAATATTTTTATTACCCAAGAAATTCTATCAACATTATCATTCTCAAGTTTACTTTTGGAAAAAGTATCTGAACTAAAAAAGGGAGAAAAGGTAATGAAGGCTGAAAATATAAATTACGCATCAGACTGCGAGTGGACAGATATCAATATACAATTATTACCAAACGAATATAACGATGAGCTCCCATACTTAAGAATTAATATTGGGCATGAGAAAAGTGAGGTGTTACATGCTTCAAAATTGGGCTTGGTACAAAATTCAGACTATAAAACCCAAAACGAGCTTTTTATTATTTTAAAAGCATTTGGTAAATATGATAGTTTTAAAGTTGAAGGTCATGTCTCCCAAAGAAAATCTATTGAAAATTCATTACATGATTTAATAGAAAATTTAAATCTT
The DNA here is from genome assembly GCA_938092125.1 of uncultured bacterium. Taxonomy (GTDB): domain Bacteria; phylum Fidelibacterota; class Marinisomatia; order Marinisomatales; family UBA1611; genus TMED80. Next base: position 2,784 of record CALKMQ010000205.1, on the reverse strand, counting down.
TATTTTGGTGAAAGAGATATAATGCCAATTGTCAAAAATGATTTAACTGGAAATTGGGAATGCTTTTTAAATATTGAGGACAGAACAAATAGTTGGCATAAGCTTGAGCTAGAAAGTTATGAAGATATCAAAACTATACTGCAAGAATGGGTTCCGTTAATTGAGGAATTAGAAAAAGTAGACTTAGCGGAGAAGTCCTATAGGATGAAGGGGTATGAGTGGTAAATGAAATGGCTTTTTTAATACTTTTCTTGTGTTAATTATATTTAACATTGGAGATGAGTTTGAGATGAAATAATATGGAAAAATATCATAAGCTCTCAAAAGAAGACATTAATGCATTGCCTCTTATCAAATATGGAGGCGAAGTAATAGTCTTGTCCTCAGGCGATAATGTTCAAGCTGCCATTAATGACTTAATGAATTATGAAACGATAGGATTTGATACGGAAACAAAGCCTACTTTCGTTAAAGGGCCTCTTAATCCGCCATCAATAATTCAATTAGCAAGAGAAAACCGGGTTTACATTTTTCAATTAGATAATAAAAATATTTTTGAAGCACTTACGCCTATATTATCGAATATAGACATTACTAAATGTGGAGTGTCAGTAGATAGAGATTTGATTGAGTTAATGTATTTAGCACCATTTCACCCGTCCTCTTTTATTGATTTAGGAAATGTAGCCAGAGACAATGATATTCCTCACCATGGCTTAAGAGGGCTAGTAGCAATGTTCCTCGAAAAAAGAATTTCAAAAGGTTCACAAATTTCTGATTGGAGTAAGGATAAGCTTTCTGAATCCCAAATTTCCTATGCAGCAACTGATGCGTGGGTTAGTCTTAAATTATTTAAAGTCTTTGATCAACTAAAACTATTATAATTATTGAAATGAATAAACATAAGCTAAGCTTACTCATTTATCTTTTTATGTTGAACTTTTTGTTCAATGGTTGTGCTTCAATAATTTATAAATCAATTCCTTTAAAAGATGTCGCAAAGGCAAGTGGAAAATATTTTGTTGGCACCCGAAATTTTCAGTTAGTTGACTCTACTAGATCGATGTGGTTTACAGACGATATTAAAAATTTTAGGACCTTGAGCGTTAAGATGTGGTATCCCGCAGATGAAAATTCATTATCTGAGCGAGCTCCCTATGTAGATCAATATGAATTAATAGCAAAAGCCCTTTCGATGAGTTTAGGTGTTCCAGAAGCATTGATGAGCAGAGCTGGTGCAGTAAAATGTAATTCTTGGTTAAATGCTGATATATCAATTGGAAATTTTCCGATTGTCATATACTCTCATGGGCATCAGAGTCTTAAAATTGCAAATACTTTTCAAGCTGAAGAAATTGCTAGTAATGGGTATATCGTTATTGCTCCTGACCATACATATGACGCGGCTTTAACTATTATTAATAAGGATAAAATAATTTACACTCGTTCTAAGCTGCCGAATAGTGACGAAGAAGCTGAAGATTCTGAAATGATTAAAAGAGTTAAAGAGCAATTAAATATTAGGGTAGAAGACATCAGCTTTGTCATTGATAAAATGATAGAAAAATTTTCAAAAGATAAGAAGTTTAATCAGTCTGCTGATTTTGAGAATATTGGAATATTTGGGCATAGTTTTGGCGGTTGCACTGCTATAATGGCAGCTAATAATGATAATAGAATAGATGCTGTCCTTGGTCTTGATGCCTATTTCTTGCCGCTACCAAATTATATTATCGAAAAAGATATGAATAAACCTTTTGTGCACTTAGGACAAACGAGTTGGGGTGATTCAAATAATTACGAACTAATGAAAATATGGGGGAGTAAAAACAACCAAAATTCGTTTCATTTTTCAGTTGAGGGATCTAAACATAATGATTTCACAGACTTTTCTCAATTTACAAAACTAACTAGAAGGTTTGGTTCAGGAAAAGTTCCTCAAAAAGTTATGCGAAATATAATGAATGATGTTATGCTACAGTTTTTTAATTATCATTTAAAAAGCATAGATAATTTTGATGCCAACCAATTTGAAAGTAAGTATGAAAGAGTTAAAACTTATGTTCATTAGAATTTTTGTATTTTGAAAATCAATTATTAACTTCACATTGTGCTCAAATTAATTCCCATCCTTGTTATAATGCTTTTTTATGCCTGTGGGCCTGATTATGATTCTTCATTAGACGTCACGGGTCTACAATTTGATGGTGTGGATGATTATGTTTTGATAGAAGAAAATGTTTTACCAGATTCAGGTGATTATACTCTTTCTATTTGGGTAAAAGCTGATTCTAATAATTCGAGTGCGAGAACATTAATTTCTCAGAGTGATACATCTGGGAATCCTTTCTTTTTTGGTTCGAATGCTGTTTCTGATACATCCGGCACTATTAAGATGAATGAAGACTGGAGCACACTTAGTGATACGCCATTTCATTTGGATGATAGATGGCATTTATATACAATAGTTAATGATGGAACCATTGGTGATTCTAGTGAAATAATTGACACCTCATCTTTTTTTATTGATGGCGAAAAATCTTCATTAGTTATGGGGATTGGTAAAGGGTATCCAATGGTTGAAAGATTCCTTATTGGTACTATGTGGGATAGCTCTGGAGAATTCTTTTCTGGTACGATTGATGATATTGTAATTTGGGACCGTAAATTATCAGAAGATGAAATAAAATCATTATACAATTCTGGTTTAGGCATAGACCCAACTATAGATACACTAAATTACAAAAGCTCTGAAAATCTCATCGCTTTTTGGCCATTTAGTGA
>CALKMQ010000204.1 GCA_938092125.1 uncultured bacterium | reverse complement strand
TTGAACTGAAGTTAATATCTGGATCATAATTTTTAATTTTATTTAAAATAGCGATACGCTGATTTTTACATCTTGATAAAATTCCAACTGTATCTTTTTGATTCATTGAATCACCAATAACAAAAGTACCTAAATCATGATCTATTTTATTTATTGATAATTCTGGTGATGTTTCTAAATAAATTAACCCTCCTATAGCAGTAGAATATTGATCCATCATTCCTCCAGGAGAATTAAATTCTAAAACTTCTGCCTCAAAAGCTAATCTAGCTAATTTTTGGTTCGACAACTGTTTTGGATTCTCAGCATTATTACTTAAAAAATTAATCCAACCTACTAAAATTGAAGAAGAGCTACTTGCACCGGCTTTTATTGGAATATTGCTAGACAAAACAACATCAAAACCCTTAGAAAATTTAAAGCCATAATGTTTACAAACATTCAACCCGCTTTTAAATAAATCAAAATTTGAAGTGTATTGATTATCTTTTATGTGGAATTTTTCAACTTCATTTAAGTCGGTTTTGTTTATAACAATCATATCATCTGACCTGGCAAATCCAACTATTTTTGAATACCTAGAAATCGCAAGAGCGATTACTGGAAGCCCAAGGTAATCTTGATGCTCACCAAAAAGACAAATTCTTCCTGGCGTTTTTATTTCCATTTTTTTTATAATTATTTATTTTATGAATTTTTAGTAAAAAGACCTAAAAGAGGTAAAACAAAATCACGATTAATCATTTTTTAATAGTTTTCATTTAAACCAAAAACCGGTTGGTTCTTTTTCCATTTTCCTCTCGTAAAGTCTGGAAATTTAACAGGAGCGCTTCCAAGTTTGATTGACTTTTCAGAAAGGGGACTAATAACACTCATGCTTGCCGCATCGTAAACATCTATTGGAGGAGCAAGACCCTTTTTTAAAGGCTCAATGAAAGCATTTAAAATGAAAAAATCCATACCTCCATGCCCAGAACCAGCTGCTTGATTTTCATATTTTTCCCATATTGGATGATCATATTTTTTTAAGTACTCTACATCGGACTCCCATTGATCTTCTTCCTTACTTAAACCTTGTATATATATAGAATTATTATCAACCATCCATAAACCCTCTGTCCCCTGAACACGAAAATTCAAACTGTAAGGACGAGGCGAGCTCGTATCGTGACTCAATACTATAGTTTGACCGTTAGAACATTTAATAACAGATGTTACAATGTCGCCAAGGTTAAAGTTTATGTCAGCATTTTTGTGATGTATGCCTCCTTGATCAACAATATGCTTATGCAAGCCCCTAGATTGAGAGGACGTTGAAGTCATGTGAAGGAATCTATTCCCTCTATTTATATTTAACATAGCACTTATTGGGCCTACTCCATGCGTTGGATATAAATCTCCGTTTCTGTCAACAGAATGTTGCGTTCTCCATTTAGCTTCACTGAAGCCCTTATTATTAAATTCAACTCCCCCTCCGTATGGCTGCCGTCCATTATTAAACTTTACTTCTCGCAGGTCATGTTGATAACCACCCTGACAGTGTAAAAGTTCTCCAAATAAACCTTTTCGAACCATATTTAAAACAGCCATCATATCGCGTCTATAACAAACATTTTCCATAAGCATGCAGTGCTTATTTGTTTTTTCACTGGTGTTTACTAAATCCCAGAGCTCAGAGATTTTTAAAGCGGCAGGGCATTCAACACCTACATGCATGCCTTGCTTCATCGCCTCAACAGCCATCGGGTGATGCCATTCCCAAGGAGTAGCAATATAAACAGCATCTAAATCATCTCTTTGAAGCAAATTTAAAAAATCATGTTGCCCATTTTTATAAACGTCTGGAGGCTTACCACCTGCTTTTTTGATTATGTTTAGCGTTTTATTAATCATTCCAGAGTCAATATCACAAATAGCTTTAATATCAACATCTCTTCTCTTTAAGCATAAATTTGAAATCCATTGCCCTCTTAAGCCTGTCCCAATAATGCCCAATCTTAAGTTTGAAGTCTTTTGACTGGCACTAAGTTTTCGAGATGAAAGAAAAGCAGTCGATGCTCCTGCTAAAGCAGATTTTTTAATAAAATTTCTACGATTTATTTTTTTTGCAGACAAAATAATTACCTTAAGATGAACCCTTCTCCAATATTATCAGATGAATCAATCCAAAAAGTATTTTTCCCCGTTATGTTTGCGGTCCCTTTTACTTCTGGTATGACTCCATTCAATGGTCCAATTTTTATTTCTTCAATTACCTTAACCTCAAAAGTAGAACCAATAATACTCTCAATTTTAATTGTCTCATTAAGCTTTATTTCATTTCTCGCAAAATGTACAGCGGCCCGAGCGCTCACTCCAGTTCCAGTTGGACTTCTATCAACTTCGCCATTAGCAAATACACAAATATTTTTACTATGATTATTAATATTAGTTGGAGGAAACGTAAATATAGTTCCATATAAAAAATTCATTTCGACTATGTTTGGATGTTTAATTTTTACATCCTTAGCTATTGCATTTTTAATTTTCATTCCTAAATCAATAACACTACTAGTTTCTAAAACTTGAGGGTCTAAGCCAACTTCATCTGCTTTAACAATCGCGTAATATGCACCCCCAAATGCCAAATCATAATTAATATTACCAAGTTTAGGGATTAAAATTTTTGCATCCATTTTTTCAACAAATGAAGGAACATTGATGAACCTAACCGATTGAGCAACTTTGTTTTTTACTTCTACAAAAGACTTAATTGTTCCAGAGGGAACATCCATATTTATTTCAGTTTCAGGTTCAGTAACTTTAATAGCGCCAGTTTCTGTAAGAATTTTTGAAATAGCTATGACTGCGTGTCCGCAACCTGTAGAATAGCCATCATTATGCATAAAAATGACCCCAAAGTCAGAACTCTTTTTTTCAGGCTCTGTTATTACAGCTCCATACATATCAGCATGACCACGAGGTTCTAACATTATTGCTTTTCTAATATGATCATAATTTTTTATAATTTGATCACGTTTCTCTAAAATTGTATTTCCTTTTAAACTTGGAAACCCCTTAATTACAACTCGAAGTGGTTCCCCTTCAGTATGCGCATCAATGGTCTCGATTTCCAGAACATTTTTTGAAGGTTTCCAATTTGATATTTTTGAGAAATTAATCATTATATAATTAAGCAGATGCTAATGATAACAGTAAGTAAATAATTACAGTAGCTGATAATATTCCAATAGAAGCCTCTTTTGCTCTTGGCCAAGGTGTCATATCTACCGGTGCGGGATCACGCTCATCACTTTTTTCAATTTCTTCTTGCGTTTTAGGTTTTAAATAACCGATTAAAAGCATCACCATAACAGACCATGTAAAACTGATAAAGTACATGTGAAGCCAGTGCAAACCATCTACCGGGAAAAATACGAAATAAGCATATGAAACAAATCCAACAAGCATACCAAACTTCGCACCCATCGCAGGAATGTGTTTTGTTAATATACCCAATAAAAAGATAGCAATAATTGGAACGCTGTAGATACCATTTACTTTTTGAAGGTATTGAAAAACAGAATCCAATTGCGAAAGTAAGGGCGCAATTAACATTGATATTAATGCAAGAGCTATCCCAAACTTTTTTCCTACAGAAACAATCTCAAAGCCCTTTGCTTTTTTATTGATATACCCTTTATAAAATTGTAAAGAAAATAATGTCGAAGCACTATTCAGAGCACTATTGAAAGAACTTAAAATAGAGCCCATCAGCACTGCAGCAAAAAGACCTAAAGACCAATCTGGTAGAACATGCCTTACTACTGCGCCATACACTTGATCTTGCTTTTCAATTAATAAATCAGGCATATGCAGAGCAATTATCCCTGGTAAACATAGCATAAGTGGCCCTACTAATTTCATTGAGGATGCAAAAAGAACACCTTTTTGGCCCTCTGCTAGACTTTTTGCCGCCATTGCTCTCTGCACGATCACCTGATTAGTTGACCAATAAAAAATTTGTATGAACATCATACCCGTCAGAAGAGTTGGCCAAGGGACCGAGACTTGTTTTCCATCTAAGTTTTGCTGGGTCAATACCCTCAAATACTCTGGTTTTTCAGTCCCAAGAATAGATATTCCTTCAAAAAAAGAACCATTCCCCAATGCTATTAATGCTAGCACTGGAATCATTAGGCCTCCTATTAATAATCCTATCCCATTTAAAGTATCACTGACCGCCACAGATTTTAATCCTCCAAAAATTGCGTATGAACTTCCCAAAATACCTATTGCTGCAGCAACAACCCAAATAGGAAGCACTAAATCAAACATTGTTATTAAGGCTAGTGAGCCAGTATAAAGAACCACAGGCAATAAGACAGTTATATAACCAAATAAAAATAACCCGGAGACCATACTTCTAGTCATTTTATCAAACCTTTTTTCTAAAAAAGCTGGTGTAGTTGTAAACCCACTCGCTAAGTAAGTAGGCAAAAATAATAGTGCCGTAGCAATCATTGCAAAAGCAGCCAAGGCCTCCCATGCAATCCCAACAAGTGCCTTATCTCCAAAAACATCACCATTCAAGCCCACTAATTGTTCTGTAGAAAGGTTTGTTAACAATAATGAACCAGCAACTATAGGCCACCCCAAAGCTCTTCCACCTGTAAAATACTCTTCAATTTCATTAGCTGATTTTTTCATTTTTGATACTATATAATAAGTAAAAATCGCTACGGATATTGTTGCCACAAAAAATGTGACTAATGAAATTGTGTTCATACTAATGCCTCTTTTTATTTATCTAAATTAATTCTTGCTAACTCTTCTAATTGATTTTTTTGACTAAAAGGGATTAAAACATACTCTAGACTGTATGTACTTGTATCCATCGGCAACGTATATTTTTTATGAGGTTTAGCCCCCCAACTATTATCGCCCCCAACTCCCATTTGTTTAAAATCGATTAACCAATCAATTTGATTTTCTTTTTTTATATCAATTGCTCCGTGGAGCTGACTTTCTTTTACATGATTTAAATTGGCATAGTTATAATGATGAACGCTGCCATCAAAAAATGGAATTCCTTTTGCCATAATTCCAACGTTACCATTATGCATTGCCATCCACCTTACATCTGTTTTATTACCTGTTTCTTGAGGGCGAACATATTTAAATGTTTGATCCCATACTTTACCTTTAAACCTATCTATTCTGGCAGATGATTTTCGATCCCAATAACTTTCATGTGGCCCTCTTCCAAACCATTCTAAACTATTAAATGAGCTTGGTATTGTTGTTTTCATTCCAAACCTTGGCAACTCTGGCAGTTCAGAACCAGAGGGGTAAAGTGTCTGCTTTAATTTGACCATTCCATTTCCATAAATATTATAGGATAATTGCAATCTGCAATTACTCAATTCATGAAAATAATTAACTTTAATATTTTTAATGTTTCCTATGGAAGATGTGTCAATAGATTGCATTAATAATTCATTATGAGCATTCTTCCAAATAGCACATCTTTCAGGCATGTCATTTCCTAAATCATTATCTGTGGGAGCACGCCAAAAGAAGGGGGTTAGTTCCTTGCTTAAAATGTCAATATTTCTATAATTATACTTATTCAGAAATCCATTATCTAAATTAAAAGAGAGATGAAATTCATCTCCTTTAATAAAAATTTCATTTTGCTCCACTTCCAAGGAAGTATTAAAAAATTGATCGGAATCAACCGGTAAACTTAACCTCGTAATTGGAAACCTAAATTGTCCCCAAGCAATTAGCGCCCCCTTAGAATTCAATTTTGTTGCACTTTTTAGTTTTGCTTCAACAAGCAAAAAATATTCTACTCCAGGTTTTGGAATAATTGAAAACAAATTAAAAGTTAAGACTCTAGATTCTCCAGGCTTTAAATCTAACTTACCCAAGGAACCAGAAATTTCCATTTTACCATTTCCGCGTATACTGTAACTAAAATCCAAATTATCTAAATTAGTAAAATCGTATTTATTAACAATTTTTATTTTCCCATTTGGCAAGTCAACCTCTTCAAAACCTACTGGCTGATATACTTTTTTAACTTCCGCTAGATGCGGGTTATGAGACCTGTCCGCTGCCACTAGTCCGTTAGCACAAAAATTTGAATCATTATCATAGAATACATCATTAAAATCTCCACCATAGGCCCAAAATTCTTCGCCATTTTCATTTTCTTTTAAAATTGTTTGGTCAACAAAATCCCATATAAATCCTCCTTGCAGCGATTCATACTTATCAATCACGTCCCAGTAATCTTTTAAATTTCCGACACTATTACCCATCGCATGAGCATATTCACAAAGTATAAGTGGTTTAGAGGGGTTACTTTGAGCATATTCCTCAATGTAATCAATATTTTTATACATTGGGAACATCATATCAGAGTGATTTTCTCTACTTGCAGGCTCATAAACTACAGGTCTTGTTTGATCTTTTTCCGAAATCCATTTGTATAGTTTTTTAAAATTTGTTCCATCTCCAGCCTCATTCCCCATGGACCACATTATGATAGATGGCTGGTTCTTATCTCTCTCAACCATACGCATTCCTCTGTCAATCCATTGATTAGCCCAAGAACTATCATTCGTGAGTTTTTCATACCCTTGATTGTGAAAGCGCATGCCATGAGCTTCAATATTCGCTTCATTTATAACGTATAGACCATATTCATTACAAAGCTCATACCATTTTTCTTGGTTAGGATAATGACTACACCGAACAGAATTTATGTTATTTTGCTTCATTATTTTAATATCTTCAATCATACTTTTTTCATCAACTACTCTTCCATTTAAAGGACTCCATTCATGTCTGTTTACTCCACGAAGTGTAATTGATTTACCATTCACTTTTAATATGCCATCTAATATTTCTATTTCTCTAAATCCTACTTGCTGCGTAAAGCTTTGAAGTATTTTTCCAAAAGGGTCTGTTAAAGTTATTTGTAGTAGATATAAGCTGGGGTTTTCAGCATTCCAATTGTCAATATTTTTAATTGTTTTTTCAAACCATATAGTTTTTTTATTTGTGACCTTAGTTTTAACCGTTGAGTCCATTACAATTTTCCCGTTACCTCCAATTTTGGATAGTATAGCAGAAATAACATGTTTACCTTTATTTAGTTCATTACTAGCTAGGCTTATACCAAGTTTTAATTCTCCATTTAAATACGAACTATCTAAACCAGATAATACATTGAAATCGGTAATTCTTGTTTTTGGAACTGAATATACATGGACACCCCTCTCTATACCACTTAATCGCCATGTGTCTTGTCCTTCAAGATAGCTTCCATCAGAAAACCTATATACTTCTACCGATACATTATTTTGTCCGTTTTTTATGTAAGGCGTTATATCAAACTCTGCTGGCGTTTTTGAGCCCTGGCTATAACCTACTTTTTCGCCATTTACCCAAAGATAAAAGGCTGACCTGACCCCAGAAAACTTAATAAAAACATCACGGCCTCTCCAAAAAACAGGATACTGAAAAGACTTCCGATAAGAACCAACCTCATTCCTATCATGTGGTATATATGGAGGATCGGGAGGAAATGGATATTCCTCATCAAGATAAATAGGTTTTGACCACCCTTGCAATTCCCAATGCCCTGGAACGTTAATCGAAGACCATTTAGAATCATCATAATCTATTCGGTAAAAGTCCTTTGGCCTGTCTTTAGGGTTTTTTGAAAAAGAAAACTTCCAGTCACCATTTAATGATTCAAAATATTTTGATTTTTCAGGGTTATTTAAAAGGGCGTATTTTTTTGATTCAAATGGGAAAAAATGCGCACGGGGTTTTTGTCTATTTGATTGAAAAATAGATTGGTTTTCCCAATCAAATATTGGTTCTTTTTTGTTTTTTTTCAAAAATATTAGAGCTCCAATTAAAACCAAAATACCAAAAACAAATATAAATTGTTTATTCATTAATGTTTCATCTAATTATTTTTTTCAAAACCGCCTCCAATGATTCTAATAAATAATCGGCATCCTGAATATTAAATACCATTGGTGGTTTTATTTTTAAAACATTATGGTTTGGACCATCTGAACTTATCAAAACTCTTTTCTGCCTAAGTGCATTAACAATTTTATCAGCGACTGTAGCATCAGGACTTAATTTATAATTATTTTTTATGATCTCGACACCGATAAACAAACCTCTGCCCCTAACATCGCCAATTAAACTATTTTTTTGTTGTAACAAATTTAAACCATTTAATAAATACTTTCCTGCTTCTTGAGCATTATTTTGTAATTCTTCCTCTTCAATAATATCTAATACTGATTGCCCTATCTTACATGAAACAGGATTCCCACCGAAAGAATTAAAATATTCCATTCCATTATTAAAAGTTTCTGCGATGTGCTTTGTCGTTATAACCGCCGACAAGGGATGCCCATTGCCAATTGATTTTCCTAAGGTAACTATATCTGGCTGCACACCACTCATCTCAAAACCCCAAAAATGTGTTCCTATCCTGCCAAATCCAATTTGGACTTCATCAACAATAAATAGACCTCCTGCTTCTTTAACCAAAACAAAAGCTTCTTTCATAAAATCACTAGGAATGATGACTTGCCCACCACAACCCATAATTGGTTCTATGATAAAAAAAGCTAATTTTTTCCCATCTCTTTTTATTTTATCTATTTTATCCTTTAAAGCCGTTATATAATAATCACCAAAAATACTTTCATTATCCAAATGCTCCCCAGCAAATTCATCTGGCATAGGTACTACATGAACAAAATCTTTTTTGCCCGATCCGCCTGAACCAAAAAATTTATAAGGGCTAATATCTATTAAAGAGTTCGTATGGCCGTGATATGCTCCCGACATTACTATTGACTCTTTACTGTTATTATATAACCTAGCAATACGTAAAGCCAGGTCATTCGACTCACTCCCAGAATTTGTAAAGAAGCAAGTAGTCAAGTTGTCAGGTAGTTTATCAATTAAATTAGAAGCATAATCCAGTATTGATTCATGTAAGTATCTAGTATTTGTGTTTAATAGTTTATTTTGTTCGTAAGCTGCCTCAACAACCCTTGGATGACAATGGCCAACATGAGAAATATTATTTATAGCATCTAAATATTTATTCCCCTCATGATCGAAAAGATACTGGCCTTCACCTCGTTCAACGAAGAGTGGTTCATCATATGATAAACTCAAAGATGGAGCCAAATATTTACTCCTTTTTTTAAGCATGGTGCTAATTTTTCTCATATTCTAATAACTTATTAAATCAGTCATCTAATATATTTTCAAATGTTATCGTTTTTGATACTATCAATTTTATTTGAAATTGATGTATATCTTTGTAAAAAAATGTTACACTATTATTCTTTTTACATAACTTTAAAATTGTTTTATCTAAAACTTTCTTATTTAGATCAAGGGCTGTTTTTAAAAATTTATAAATAGTTTGTTTGTAACAAATTTATTTATCAAATAATAAAATTCATAAAATTTTATTATTGTTTTATGTCGATTAAACGTTAAATGTAACATTATGAAACATCTAATTATGTTACAAAATTAAGGGTGTAATAAATTGATACATTTTATTGTTGCCATGTATCATTTTGTGATTATATTCAAGGTAACCGAGGTAAGTAGCATAGTAGCGGAACTATGCGCAAAAACAAAATAAAATAAAAACGGGTTAAGTTATTATGCCTGAATCATTGCCACAACCAATCTTGATTGTTGATAGTGACGAACAGTCGATCGACCATATATCTTCTGGGCTGAAAGATAAGGGCTTTTTAGTCATAACAGCACCAGATGGTTATGACGGATATGTTCGAGCAAGAAATGAAGCTCCTAAAGTCATAATTGTTAATGACCTCCTCCCTTACGTAAGCGGATTTAAGCTATCTAAATTAATTAAAAGTGACGACAGACATACTGATACAAAAATTGTCATAATGACTAATACTACTGGCCCGGCTATAGATAAAATGTTTAAGCAAAGCAATGCAGATGAAATGATTGAAAAACCTTTCCAGCTAAAAGATATCATTACATTGTTGGAAAAAAATAATAGGGATATAAAACATGATAGTTAAGGAGCTTTATCCATTCATGCAAATATATGCAGTTATTATTGGCTTAGTGGTTGGTAGTTTTTTAAACGTAATTATTTATCGTGTACCCAACAATAAGTCTATTATTAAGCCTCGCTCTAGATGTAATGGATGCGGGAAACAGATTGCTTGGTACGATAATATTCCAGTATTGAGCTATATAGCACTTTTAGCTAAATGTAGAAATTGTAGATCGTCAATCAGTGTTAGATATCCTTTAGTTGAATTCATTTGTGGTATGATGGCATTAATGTTGTTAAATATTTATGGCCCATCGTATGAATTTTTGGTAGTTGTGTTATTGTGTTTCATGTTAATCGCTATAACATTCATTGACGTAGATCATTTCGTTATTCCAAATGAGTTTATCATTTTTGGATTTATAATTTCTATAATCGCTCACACATTTAATTTATTACCCATATCAATAATGGATGGCATATATGGTTTCCTTACTTTTGGTGGGACCTTGTTCATAATGGGTGCAATGGGTACCTTTGTTTTTAAAAAAGAGGCAATGGGTTTTGGGGATGTAAAACTTGGATTTGTATTAGGCTCTTTTCTTGGTTCAGAGTTGTCCCTTTTAGCCTTGTTTCTTAGTTTTATTTTTGGTGGTTTTATGAGTTTAATTCTATTAATTGCTAAAGAAGTAAGCGATGATCACATGGTTCCATTTGGTCCAGCAATCGCCGCAGGGACACTCCTAACAATCCTCACAAAAACTGTCGGCGGTGGAAACCATATTATTAACTGGTATTTCACAAATATGTGGAACGGAGAGTATTTCTTTTAATGGCTATTACAAGAAAAAAAAATTTAGGACTCTTGTTGATCGAGGCAGGTATAATTGAACCTGAACAGCTTGAACAGGCCTTACTCAAACAAGCTAAAGAAGTAAATAGTGGCTACATTGGTGAAGTTTTAATCAGTGCTGGACTCATTGATGAGAAAACAAGAAATCGATTTTTAAGCCAACAACTTCATATCCCAGCTGTTGAACTTGGGCATTTTGAAGTTGATAAATCAGTTCTGGGCATGATACCCGAAAGAATAGTTAGGGAATACAACGTTTTACCAATCTTTAATCTTAATAATACAATAAATGTTGCTATTGTTGACCCAATAGATCCTGACCCAATAAATGCGGCTAGAAATGCATCTGGCCTTAAAGCTGAGCCAATTATAGTTACTGCAAACGAACTTCAGGCTGCTATAGATATTTATTACGGCATGTCAACATTGAGCGGTTTTGAAGATGAAGATATTAGTATTGATGATATTGATGATACACGAATTGTTCAACTAGTTGATAGCATCATTGAAAACAGTGCCAAATACCGAGCTAGTGATATACACATAGAGACAAGAGAAACTGATATTCGAGTGAGATTTAGGATAGATGGAAAATTAGTAGACTTTCAAACCCTGCCTGTTTCCATTGCCACGCCATTAACATCTAGAATTAAAATCATGGGCAATATGGACATTGCAGAATCTAGAAGACCACAGGATGGTAGAATTTTATTTGATATGAATAATGATAGACTAGATCTGCGTGTTTCAACATACCCGACTCTTTATGGAGAGAAGTCAGTACTTCGATTATTAAACATTTCCGATGCGATGCATGACCTTGATGGCTTAGGATTTGAAAAAGACATCCTTAATCGCTTTGAAGATATGCTTATTGGAGGAGAAGGAATCATCCTCGTTTCAGGTCCAACAGGTAGTGGAAAAACGACGACTCTTTATTCCACATTAAATAAGATGGACAACCCTGATGTCAATATTGTAACAATCGAAGACCCTATCGAATATGATTTAGATAACATAAATCAGGCCCAAGTTAACCGAAGATCAGGTGTCACTTTCGCTTCAGCATTAAGAGCTATTTTAAGACAAGATCCTGACATAATTATGGTAGGTGAGGTCCGAGATGAGGAAACGGTAGAGCTTGCTATTAGAGCTGCCTTAACTGGTCATCTAGTATTTAGTACAATACACACAAATGATTCAGCATCAGGATTCACAAGGCTTTTAAACTGGGGGATGGAGCCCTTTTTGATTACTTCTACAGTAAAAGGAATATTATCTCAAAGGCTCGTTAGAAAATTATGCAAAGAATGTCGCGAAAAACATATGGTCGAACCTTCAGAGTTAATAAAATTTGGCCTCGAAGTCGATGAACCAATCGAGTTTTATAAAGGTGTTGGTTGTTTGAGCTGTAGAAATACAGGATATCAAGGCCGGGTTGGGCTTTTTGAGCTCATTAGAATGAATAATGACATTGCTGATCTAGTAATGGAACAGAAACCGGGCCATGTTATAAGACAAAAAGCAATAGAATATGGAATGTTTTCACTATTACATGATGGCTTAATAAAAGCACAACGTGGAGAAACATCGTTACAAGAAATTTTAGAAACACTTGGAACGGATACTATTTGATGATAGATCCAATTTTATATGTAGGTGACTCAGTTGATATTAAACAGATATTAAATAAATCCGATAAAAAAATCGATGCAGTGCAAAATGGAATGATTGCACTGAATGCATTGGCTGATAGCGAAAATAGATACAGCGCTGTAATTATTGAGGACCAATTACCTTTAATGGACCCAAGTAATTTGATTAAGCAATTAGAGCATTATAGCAAAACACCCATTATCGCAATCGTGAGGTCTGATAAAAGAAGAGCTGAAATTTTAACTGATTTTGATAATGGTTTATCTGGCTGGTTTGAACCTAAAGGTTCTTCTGTTGAACACTTTAATGAACTTATCGATAGTTGCTCAACATTTATCAATTTTAGCAGGGGGTTAAATAAAAATCAGCGACGTCAAATAAACTCGCATGGCTTAAGTACTATTTTGGGTGTTTCAGATTCCATGCAGAAAATTTATACACTACTTCTTCAAATTCAAGAAAAAGATGTTATAACAATTCTTTATGGTGAAAGTGGAACAGGAAAAAATTTAACTGCAAAATTTATGCATGACACCAGTAAAAGAAGTAAAAAACCATTAGTATCGGTTAACTGTCCAGCCATTCCTTCAGAACTTCTTGAAAGTGAATTATTTGGACATGAAAAGGGCTCTTTCACTGGAGCAGATGAGAAAAAAGATGGAAAATTTTTAGTTGCTAATGGTGGAACTATTTTCCTTGATGAGATTGGAGATATGAGTACTTCTCTACAAGCAAAAATATTAAGAGTATTGGAAAGTGGTGAAATAGAAAGGGTTGGTGGAGCAGAAACTCATAAAGTAGATGTACGAGTTATTTCTGCAACAAATCAAGACCTAAATAAGAAGATAAAAGAAGGGGAATTTAGGGAAGACCTATTTCATCGTATAAATGTTTTCCCTGTTACGCTTCCTCCTTTAAGAGATAGAAAAGTGGATATTCCTCTTTTAACTTATGCTATTTTTAAATCTCTTAAAAAGAAGCATAATCTTAATGTCAGCTACATCGCACCAAAAGCAATTGATAGATTAATTGATTATTCATGGCCAGGAAATGTTAGAGAGCTTGAAAATACTTTAGAGAGAGCTCTTCTGATTTGCAATAATAAATATTTAACCGAAGAAGATTTAGGTTCAGTATTAGATGAAAAAGAAATAATTATTGAATCTCAAAAAGAACCAAAAACGGTTAAACCTGAGCTGGAAGAAGAACCAGAAAAAAGACATTCTGTAAGTAGCGATGCAATTACAGAAACATTAACAGATTCAAATCCTACACAAAAAATTGCAACCCTTAAAGAGATTGAAATGGACGCAATAAAATCAAGCGTTGAAAGAAATAAATGGAACATGACTACAACAGCAGAAGAATTAGGAATTAGTAGAATGACACTTTATAGAAAATTGGAACAATATGGCCTCCGCGGCAAAGAGTAAAAATACTGTAGAAATATTTTCTTACATCGCAAGAGATCAAAAATCATCTGTGGTGAAAGGTGAAATTAAAGCAATCGAGGAAAGAATTGTTTTAGAGCAGCTCAAAAAAATGGGGCTGGACCCAATATCAATCACAGTTAAAAAGGTCTCTGTTTTTGAAAAGCTTGATGTAAACGTTTTCGACAGCGTTCCGCCTGATGCGATATATAATTTTTCTAGACAATTATCCGTAATGCTTAAGGCTGGTGTTCCTCTGATTGATGCTTTAGAGTCAATGCTTTCAAAAACGATTAACCCGCTTTTAAATAAAACAATTAAAAAGATTATTGAAGATATTTCTGCTGGAGCCACCCTTTCAAATTCATTGGAAAAACATCCAAAAGTCTTTGATACAATGTATATTAATATTATCAGAGCTGGAGAGAGCTCAGGCGTTTTAGAAACTGTTCTTTTTAAACTTGCAGATTTTATCAGTTACGATTTGCAATTAACGAATGGAATCAAACAAGCAATAAGATATCCAATGATTGTCATCGGAATAACCGTGACAGTTGGTTTTTATGCTGTTGCATTTATTCTACCTCGATTTTCTGTCCTTTTTAGTCAAACAGGTATTGAATTACCACTCCCAACAAGAATTTTACTTGGGATTGATACTTTTTTACAAAATTATTCTTTCTATCTTATGATCGGTATTGCAATACTCGCAGGATTATTTTTTCATTTTAAACGAACTAAAAAGGGCGCAATTGCTTGGGATAGATTTAAAATTAACGCTCCTGTTTTTGGAAAGATCTTTAAAAATATGGCTATTTCAAGATTTTGTCACGTACTTGAAACATTAAATAGAACAGGTGTCCCGATTTTAGAATCTTTAACAATTTCTTCGAGAAGTACTGGAAATAGTTACGTACAACACAAACTCGCAAATACTAAATCAGATGTGGGGCTTGGTCATAAAATTGCTAAGTCTTTAGATAAATATGGTTCAGATATTTTTGAAGCACAACAAATAAAAATGATCCAAGTTGGAGAAGAAGCAGCTTCCTTGGATGATATGTTAGTCGAAATAGCATTAATGGTTGATAACGAAACTCAGACAAGAGTTCGTACGCTTACCTCTACTTTAGAGCCTATTATTACAGTAATAATGGGCGCAATGATTTTAGTACTGGCACTCTCTATATTTTTACCGATATGGGATATGTATGAATCTTTGGCCAATAATTAAAGAGCAATGCTAACAAATTAAATAATCGTGATAGATAACAAAGTTTTGTATTAAATTATTTTAACATAGTATATAAAGATTAAAAGGAATAAGTATGTCAATTTGGGTTGTTAGAGGTGGAAAATTCGGAGAATATGAAAACCGTTTTCTTCAAGAAAACAAAGTATATTTAACAAGGGATGGTTTTAAAACAGACCTTAACAAAATTGCTGAGCAATCAGCGCTTCGGATTTCTCTAGATGAATTTTATCCAACGCTACCATCCTCAAAACTTTCAAGTTGGTCTGATCAAATATGGTCATTTGCTCATGAAGTGCAACAAAAAGATTGGGTCATTGTTCCTAGTAAACTAAGCCCCGTATTGCATGTTGGTGAAGTAACAGGTGGATACATCTATGAAAAAGGCGGTGTAGACCCTTATTACCATTCTAGAGAAATTAAATGGATAGAAAAAGATATTCCAAGAGGCTATTTCCCAACAGATATCCTTTATCAATTAGGTGGTTTTAAAGATGTTTTTAATGCTGATGGTGTAGAAAAAGTTTTCCATACCATGGCGGATAACGATTGGGCACCAACAAAGGATGATGATACTAGTTACGACCAAATGAATGAACTCGTGGCGTTGCTCCAAGAAATTTCAAGAGACCAAATCGCTCAGCTAATTCGAACAAAGTTTAAAGGTCATAGACTTGCCAAACTTGTAAAAGCTGTCATGGAAGCAAAAGGCTACACCACCCATATGGGCTCATCAGATGAATCAGGCTCTGATTTAGATATTCTTGCTGCTAAAGGCGGAATGGGCTTTGATGATGATGCAAGAATATGCATTCAAGTCAGAGCAGATGACGTTCCCGTTGCAACACTTGATAAGTTTTTAGGAACGATGAATGACGTTGGAGCAAATTACGGACTATTGGTAGCTTGGGGTGGATTTAAGAGCAATGTAGAACAAGAACGGTCCAATGAGTTTTTTAAAGTTCGACTATGGAACCAGAATGACTTAATTGATCAAGTTCTATCGCATTATGAAGATTTAGATAATTACATCATTGGTGAAATACCATTAAAATCATTCTGGACTATTGCATCAGATCTAGATTGATGAGATTGTATCATGTGTAACATACTGTTACAATATGTATTAATTTGCTGTGGAAAATTTTTGGTTATAAAATCTATTTTTTTAAAATAAATAATATTTATTGAGATAAAATAATATTTATATTTTTTTAAGTAACTTTTGGCACAGATATTGTTATAATAAAACAAGTGCACTAAATATTTAACTAGGAATTTGAATTATGGTAAGATTAAAAAATATCAAGAAAAAATTTAAAAGCATCAGTGGAAACTCACTAGCTGAGTTTGCTGTCACAACAGCAATGATGGCAACACTTGCGACAACAGCCGCCCCCAGATTTTCAGGAATTGGTGAAGGCGCTAAAGAAAAGAAGACATTAGCTGAAATTGATAAAATTGTAATTGCTTCTTCAAACTTTTTCAACAATAGAGTTACTGCTGAAGGCCGTGGAAGATTTCCTGGCCAAGAGAAATATAATGTTGCAGTCGGTGGATATGATAGTGAAATAATGCTTCTATCAGTAATTGGCGAAGATGCTGATGAATCGACCGCCTTCAATACATATGACCATAGTGAAGGAGCCAAGTGGAGATCTATTTTTGGTACAACTGCTGCTGGAGCCAACAAGGCGATAGAGAGTACTATCACTGATGATCAAGGAACTGAAGGACATGTAGAGTACATGGCTGAATTTGCAAACAACGCAATTAAAAGCCCTTTCCAGGATGGCCACTATATATATATAGTTCTTCCTGGTGGGGTTGATTATGTTGATCCTGATGGCGATGGTACTTATGTTGCAGTGCAATGTTTAGAATGCTCGCCCATTTTATATGTAGCGGATAATGAGAATCCATCTAAGCTATTTAAGAAATATCAACCATAGTTCATTGTACAATAATATTATTATAAAGCCCTGATTAGTCAGGGCTTTTTTATTGTATACAACTTATTATTTGTATCAAAAAATTACATATACATTCTGTAACAAAAGTTTACAATATGTAAACAATCTTCACTTTTTTATTTCTTCCCTCCTACCCTTCTAAATTTATTTAAAATTATTTATCCTCTATAAAAATACTATTTTCTGATTTTATACCATTTGTGGCACGCCGTTTGTTATATATGAGTAACTATGAAAATATTTAACAAGGTAATTAAAATGAAACGAATATTTAATAAAATAAGAAGTAATAAAGGTAACTCACTTGCTGAGTTTGCTGTTACTGCAGCAATGATGGCAACACTTGCTACAACAGCTGCTCCTCGT
>CALKMQ010000203.1 GCA_938092125.1 uncultured bacterium | reverse complement strand
TTGGGTTTCTAAATTCTTTTGGTACTAATTGGATTCCGGAAGCTTGAGCTAATTCTATTATTCCAATTTTTTCTTTTTTATTTATACAGTATTTTGCTTTAACTAATTCATTTATTGGGTTATTTACCAACATAGTTTTAAAAGTGCAATCTTTGATTAGTTTAAATGATTCTAAAGAACCTTCGCCCCCATCTCCAATGGGAATACAATCGACAACTGTGGAATCATCAATTTTTTGTATAACAGTTTTTGCTATATTACAAAATTTATTTGAACTAATACTATCTTTGAAAGAATCAGGTATAACTAGTATTCTTTTATGCATAGAAAATTACTTAAGAGCCTTTCTCCCAATCGCTAAAAGGATATTTTTGCAGCATGCTGTTGTAATATTTTTTTTGACCGGTTACTTCTTCTAGAATAAAATTTGGTAATTTAAAGTTTACAGACTCACTCTTTAGCTCTATTTCGCCAATTAACAACCCCTTATTCGCTTCATGAAACTCGTCAAGCTCCCACTTCATACCATCAAATATATATATATGCCTGGTCTTTTCAATTAACGGTTTGTAGCACAAGCTAAATAAATCTTTAGCATTTTTTTTCGGAATACTAGTTTCATATTCAAAACGAGACATACCGTTTTCACTACTAGGACCTTTAATAGTTAAAATGTTTTTTATAAAACCATCCGTATCAGTAACAGACCTTATTCGAACTGTACGGTCCTTATCTGTTTGAAGATATCCCTGTTTAATTTCCGATTTTGGTAAAGAATTAGGAATTTTTGATAAAATAAATTTTCGTTCAATTTCTACCATTATTTCATTCGGTAATTAGGATTAAATTTTTATAACTACCATTATGTATCCAGCTTCAAGTCTGCTTCCATAATCAGGATAGTATATTGAAAGACCTTGAACTATCTTACCTCCAAACGGAAGTTTTTTTGAAAAAACAAAATCTAGTTCATTTCCAAAACGATTAAAATTTATGGCATCTTTAAAATCATGAAATTTTATGGTGAGATTTATGTCTGCGAATAATAAATGATCTGTTTTTATAAACCATTCATTTAGCCCTGAATGAGTATTATCTAAAAAACTTTTATGTAATGCATTATCATAATAGCCATGAAAACTATGTCCAGAACCAAAGGGCTTTGCAAAACCACCAAGCACACCATCGCTAACACCTATTTGATATTCATCTCCAGTTAAATATTCTTTTGAAAAAGAAATACCATTAATTAGCTTTCTATCAATTGGTACATGAATATTAATTGAAGAAAGCGATGCATCGATATTATCAGAATAATACTTACCTGATTGATAAGCAAATTCACTTTCAAGATTAAACCTTTTAAATTTTTTAGTAATTCTAAAACCTATTGTTTGTCTTTGTTTAATATTTGATTCAGGAGCTAAAACAATATTTTCACTAAATAAATAATAATCTAAATAAAAAGGCTCTTTTTTTGGTACGAGACTTTCACTTTCAATTGTCTGTTTGGACACGCCTTTTTTAGGGTTTATTCTAGTAGTACCATATATACCATTAATAGTGTGATCAAACTGGTCATCCATCGGATATAATTCTGAATTTATTAAATGGAAAAAAAGTATATCGCCTTTTTTCGTATTCCTTTGGTTCGTAATTCCTTCAAAGCTTCTACCATAATTACTCCAACCACTTTTACCAAAAAGTCTTTGTTTACCAAGTGACATTTCAAATCTTCCAAAACGAATTTTATTTTTACCTTTAAAGAGACCTTTCATTTCTCCATAAATTTGGTGAAAGTCTATTGGAGTTTGGTTCGAGGTTGATAATCCTGGTGAGTTTTTTTGCGCTCCTAAAAACCTAGAATCTTGAAATTGAAAATATATTTTATAAGGATTTGAATTGAGTTCAATATTAAATCTAGCTCTAAAATGCGATGAGGTTGCTGAAGTCGAAACCTCACTATCATGAAAATTTTCAATTTTCAATCTTGCTTCAGCAGAAATTTTTGATTCTAACCCAAAGCTTATATTTAAAAAAGATAAAGATATAAGCAGAGTAAAACAGTATGCTCTCAAAATTTTTTTACCCTAAAAATATTTTTTCCATTCTTGTGATGATTCTGGCCACCGTGATGTGGTCTTTTTAAGGTTAGTCCAAAAACTAACACCACTAACTCCAGTAATATCGCCATGTCCATATTTAGATTCATTCCACCCCCCGAAGCTAAAAGGATCTCTAGGTACGGGCACTCCAATATTAATTCCAATCATACCAGATGATGCATTATCAGATACAATTTTAGCTATTTCTCCAGATGTCGTAAATACAGCAGCTGCATTCCCATATTGAGAGTTGTTTTCAACCTCCATTGCTTTTTCAATTGTATCTACTCGAATTATTGTTAATACTGGGCCAAATATTTCTTCAGTAGCACATGCCCATTTAGGGTCAACATGATCAAGAATTGTTGGTCCAATCCAATATCCAGAACTATAATCAGAAGGCCTTGAGGCATTCCTACCATCAAGTAAAATTTTAGCCCCCATTTTTTCAGCCTCATTAATATAGTTTGTTATACGATCTAAAGAAGTTTTACTTATAATCGTGCCCATATCTTTTCCAAGTTCATAACTTTTTGCTTCATCAATTAGTTGATCAATAATATGATCAATATCTTCAACTCCAACTGCGACACTTGCTGCCATACAACGTTGTCCTGCACTTCCCATTGAACTTGCGAGTAATCCTTTTGCCGTAGAATCTACATCTGCATCTGGAACGACAATCATATGATTTTTAGCACCACCAAGACAGATAGCTCTTTTCTTATTTTGAGTCGAACGACTATAGACAATTTCAGCGACTTTTGAAGAACCAACAAAAGCCACTGCTTTAATTATAGGGTTATCACAAATAGCTTCTACAATATCTTTTGATCCGTGTACAACATTGAAAACTCCTTTTGGAAGACCTGCCTGCTCTAAATATTCAGCAAGTTTTATAGCTGCTAAAGGAGTTTGTTCAGAAGGCTTTAAAATAAAAGTATTCCCAGCAGTTATTGCTAATGGAATCATCCATAAAGGAACCATAACTGGAAAATTAAATGGTGTAATGCCAGCAACAACACCCAGAGGCTCATGAGTCATGACACAATTAATACCTGGTGAAACTTCAGAAGATTCTCCTTTTAAAACATTCGGCATAGAAATAGCAAAATCAATTACCTCAACGCCCCTTCTAATGCTTCCCAATGCATCATCAATAGTTTTCCCATTATCAAGAGCAATAATATTTGCTAGATTATTAATATCATCCTCAATTATAGACTTAAACCGAGACATAATTTGTGCTCGATCACGAATATTAGTCTTTGACCAACTTAAAAAAGCATTGCTAGCTGCATTAACAGCCTCATCAAGATGATGTGAGTTTGAATCTGGTATTGTAGCAATTTGTTTATCAAAATATGGTGACAAAACTTTTAAACTTTTAACAGAACTCGTTTTATTGTCATTATTATTTATCCAATTCCCATAGTCTCCAAAATCTTTGATTTTTATTACACTCATTTATAAAGCCCTCTTTAATATTTTGTTTTAATTATAAACTTTTTACACTTTCCAATATTATCTGTATTGATTAAATCAACATCAGCAAATAACAAAACTCCCCAAGTATTTTGATTATCGGGTGAACCCCAAAATCTAATTTCTTTTTTTTCTAGATGAACATTATTAACTAAACCATCAAGAACGCCTTTTTGGAGTGAGGGGAAAGCACCTATGCCGTCCCAGTCAAAACTCTTCTTCCAGTCTGAGCTTATCAAAGGCATAATTTTATATGAAATACCTTTACCAATATCATTTAGCCTCCCATCAATGAACACATTTCTATAATCATAACTGTCAAAATAATTTATTGGTGGCCTGTTACCTGAAAGAATAATTGTTACAGCTTTCTTTTTTAAGGAATCTGAACTGACATGAGTTAACATTGGTTTGTACTTATTTAAAATCACTTCTAAATACTTATATGTTTTTAATGCATTTGTTTTCACATCTACCAAGAGGTACAATGAAGTGTTTTCATATATTGTTTCATTGTTTGCTAAATATCTATCCCACAAAGGATCTAAATACATTGTCTCAATTGTTTTGTTTTTTTTTAACTCAAACCAACTATGACCAACATATAGGTTTTTGTTGAATAAAAAGATATCGACCTCTATGCTTTTAAAATTGTTTTCTAATGCTTTTTCTAACGGTGTTTCGTTTTTGTAATCATTGTGTGAATGAGCACCCACAATGTAATCTGAGGAACTCGCTATGTCAAAAAAAGTTACTCCATACACAATGACAATTCGTAAAAAAAAAAAGAAAATAACTAATCCTTGATTTTATGATTCCATAAAGAAAGAGCAAGAATAAAGGAAATGATTGATGCGCTAACCCAAAAAATTATTACATCGTCAAAGTTATATATTTTGATAGAATTTGCATCAACTTGGGAAGTCTTAATTAATACACTACTAACTCTTTCTTGTATGCCTGCTCCTATATAACTAAACAGACCAATAAACCCCATAGCAGCGCCAGTAATGTTTTTAGGAGCCATATCAATAGCAAAAAGCCCACCAAGAACCGCTAGAAGTCCACTTAATGAAAAGCCATAAATAATAAAAGCGATTGTAAGAATAAACGTCGATTGTGGTCCATAAAATATCAAAAATAATGAACCAATTTCTGCTATACCAAACATTAATGTAACTGGAGGCCTACGTGCACTGAAATATTTATCTGATATATAACCATACGCGATACAACCAATGATTCCTGTGAATGTATTTAACCCAACCAAGCCGCCTGCTTCGATCAAAGAATATCCTCTAGCCTCTTGTAAATACAAAACACCCCAGCTGTTTATAGCATACCTAGTTACATACATTGTAGCACTAGCTAACCCGAGAATCCATATAGATGGATACCTTATAATTTTTAACTGATTCTGTAAAACCTCTTTAAAATTTTTAGAGCCCTTTTTAACATTTTCTTCATTTTTCCAATCGGTAACATTTGGAAGCCCTAGTGTTTCTGGCCGGTCTTGTAGAAATCGATATCCAGCAAAAGTAATTAATATCAATGAAATTCCAGGACCAATAAACCCAGCATGCCATGAAAAATAATCAACAAGGGCTGCTGTACCAATAAATGTAAGGCCTTCTCCAATGGCGTGAGCTGTGCTCCATAGTCCATAATACCAGCCTCTTTCTTTTGGGCTGAACCAATTTGTTAAAGCAATTGCACATGAGGGAGCACCGATTCCCTGAACCCACCCATTTAAAAACCAAAAAACAACCCATAATGTTAAGGATTGATTTAAGCCCATTGATATATTGATTGCTCCAGAAGTGATTAAACCAAATGTAAAAAACCTTTTTATATTTGCATAATCAGCCAAAAATCCATTTAAAAATTTTCCTAAAGCATAACCATAAAAATAAGCAGAGCCAACTAAACCAAGGTCAACAATTGAAAAAATACCACCATCTATTAATGGTTTTTTAACAACAGAAAGGGCCAACCTACAGGTATATCCAAACCCATAAAGCGTAATTATAGTAGCAAGTATCTCTTTACGATACTTTGAGTATTTACTTTTTATCTGATCAACGTCAGTAATGATGGGCTGATCAACACCAGCTTTGAAAAAATCTAATATATTAATTTTTACTTATCTCCCAATTCAAAACAAAAATCGTGTTCAAGTAAGTCACCTTCTTTATTTTTAACAAATTCACCTTTGTGATTTTTTACCTTCCATTCAATGCAGATATTATCTCCTCCATCATCAATAACCTCCATAATACCAAACTGACCGCGAACACCACTAGCTCCGTGTGAATATGGTCCACCTTTGATACTTGGGTTTCTATCTAATGGACCAGCAT
>CALKMQ010000202.1 GCA_938092125.1 uncultured bacterium | reverse complement strand
ATGTAAATAAAGAAAAAAAAAGTAAAAATGAAAATTATGTTGATGCAGATATTTTGATATTATCACCAGAAAAGAACACTATTGTTCGACCTGATGAAGTTGTAATAGCTGTTTCATTATTTAATACCGATATTATTGATACTATTAACTATAAAATAATTGTAAATGGTCAAGACTTAACAAAGCAGGCAAGTATCGATGGCGGTATCTTCACTTTGATTCCTGAGGAGTTATCTATCGGTCTGCAAAGGGTTAAGCTTTTTTTTAAAACCTCATATGGTTTAGAAGTTACTCCTTTAGAATGGTCATTTAATGTAACCAAGGCTATGGTGAATGTTTCGGAATCATTTACATTTAAGGGTAATTTAGGTGCTTTAAGTACTAATAGTACTGCCTCAGGAGTAGATCTCAATGAACGCCAAAGCAATGGTCGAATAGATGGTGAGTTAAGTTGGATAAAAGCTAGGTATTCATATAAAAACAGTTCTAGACAATCAGCTTTCTTACAACCGTTAAACAGGGAAACACTGACTCTTCAAGTTACCGATTATTTAAAATTAGAATATGGAGATGTATACCCATCTTTATCTCCATTTTTACTTGATGGTAAAAGAGTAAGTGGTCGTCATATTCATGTTGATCTACCATGGCTAGATTTTCAATATGTGAATGGTAAGTTAGCAGAACAGGTTGATTATAAAAAAGGAAAAGTAAATGGTGGTTATACCTTTTTACCAAATGATTCTGAATTTAGTGTAGATGGTAATAGAATTTTTAATTTTACAAGATCCGGTTATACTTTTCCGCAAAAGATTAGTGCCCTGAGGCTTTCATTTTCAGTCTTTAATCTTTTTAATGGGGGATTTCATTTTCTCAAAGCCAAAGATGATTATGACGATTTACCTCAACTTATTAATGATAATGAAATGTTTTCTTTTTCTGCTCAAGATTCAACGATTGATTCAGTTTATATTTTTAACGATTACATAAATGAAAATTCTGAAATTAAATTTTCTGATTTTCAAAAATTAACTTTAGAGTATGGTGATTCTATCGTTATCCCAGCTAAAAATTGGGGCGGTGTCACACCAAAAGAAAATTTAGTCGCAGGATTCAATTTTGAGACCACATTAGATAATCGGAATATTATCTTCCAACTCGCATGGAACTATAGTATGACAAATAATAACATTTGGAATGGACCTTTGACGCTAGATGAGCTCGATACAAAGTTAGATAGTCTTAAAGATGGTAAGATTTTAGATGTATCTCTTGAAGGTGTGCCTGATCCGGATGACTACAAAGATATATTTACTATAAATGAATTTATGACGCCTTTTTCACCAATTGATCCAGTCGTATTAGAAAAGAACCCTTTTAGAGCAATTATAAATATGCCTTCCTCTGCGCTACACTTGAGGTTAAAAGGGAGCTACACATTAAACAATATATTAGTAGAATATAAACAAATTGGTCCTCAGTTTTATACTTTCGGAAATCCATACATGACAAATAATATTAGAGAGTTCACAATCAAAGACAGGCTTTCGTTATTGGGTCGAAGGTTGATGTTCGTGGTAGGATATAGTTCAAAAGATAATAATTTGACAGAAGTGGTTTTAAATCCATTAAAAACAAAAACTGTAATGCTAAATACGACTCTTGTCCCTGGTCCAGGTGCTCCCTCAATAGTATTTAACCTTCAAGTTATAGGTAAAAATAATGGTATAGATTCAATTGAGGTTGATTCTCTCGGTCAATTTTTAAAAGATAATCGAGAAGATTCAAAAGCTCTTAATACTTTGTTTTCTGTAAATATACCAGGAAATATTGGCCCTTTAAGTAATACTATAGCAATTAATTATAATTCTATAACGTATAAAGATATTGTTGATACGGATGAAAAATATGAGGATAAACGTAGGCGAGATGATTACTTATTCCAAAAATCAGACACTCGAACAATTTCAGCAAATATATCGAGCAGGTTTCCGTTTCCACTTCGCACTGTTTTATCATACAATAAAACTCAAATTTTCATTCCAATGATAGATGAAAATCTTAATATAATTAAAAATAAAATTGGCTGGACTTCTTTAGGTTTGAATGGAAGTTATGCTTTTAAAAATAATTCAATACGCCTTTCCTCTGGTTTAGATTATATGACAAATGGTAATGGTGATGATTCGGTTCAAATTATAGGTTTCAAAATTGGCGGTGATTGGGACATTATGAACAATTTAATATTTAGTCTTAAGAGTAATATTAGATTTAATAAAATTAAAGCAAACGAAGATGATGAAATTGATAATGACAATGATGGCAAAATTGACAATAGTGGCGAAGTTTGGTCTACTAGCAATTCTGGAACAGTTTTGAGCATTAATTACAGGTTTTAATGGAAAAAATTAAAAGTTATTTTCTTGAGCATAAGATAGATCTTGGATTGACGGCCTTTTCTATCTTGTTGACATGTATAATGCATTGGTTGGGTTTTTTCGATTTTTTAGAATTAAAAACTTATGATTATAGGTTTAATAACGTGCGTGGTCCATTAACAGGATGGAGGGCTTCAGATTCTACAATAATTAATTTAGGAACTGATGTTGTTTTGGTTGATGTAGATGATGAGACCTGGCGTATTCTTTCTGAGGGAGATGTGACCTGGCCATATTCTAGAGGAGATATTTGGGCTAAAGTTGTGGATAATCTAACTCTTGCAGGAGCTAAAGTTATTGGTTTTGATATACAATTTGATGCGCCTGATGCCAGGTCTGAATTCCTTAGAAGTGTTAGTGGTAGCTGGCCTGCTGACCTTAGACAATTTATTCCAGGGCATGGGGATGTAATATTTTCAGATGCTATTAGAAATGCTAAAGCTAATGGGACAGAAATAGTAATGAATACAAAAATGGTCCGTGAGCCTCTAACTACACCACCTCAATATATCGCAGAACCAGTAAAGTTAATTATGGAAGCAAGGCCCGCTACTGGCTTAATTAATGATATCAAAGATATTGATAATTTTTCTAGGGAGTATAGTATAGCTGGTTTTTTTGAAACAGATACTTTAAGAAAAAATCCATTCTACACTTTGGGAGTTAGTTGCGCGAAACAATTTTATGGTATACCTGACTCGATTAATCTGACTTGGAATCAGCGTGATTTAGTCTGGGAACTAGGTCGCATTAAAATTCCAGCTCATGGAAAAACAAATAATTTTTTAGTCAATTATTATGGCCCGCCTTCTGGTTATAAGCTAGCGAATACTAATTATCCACCTTGGAATACATTTCCACGTTTTTCATTGTATCAGATAATTGACACAAAAGATTATGAATTACCTGGTAATAATGATATCGATTGGATGAGCCAATTTATGCCTGGAGAGGTCCCTAGCTGGATTCTAGCAATAGACGATCTTAGGGATAGAGAAGAGATGATGAGCGTAATGGGTATAGGTGAGAATTATGATAAAACAAATTCACCTTTTTATAATAAAATTGTCCTAATCGGAGCATCTGTTGAAGTTTTGCACGATGTAAAATCAACACCGTTCTATAATTACCTTGGTCAAACACAGGATACACCAGGAATGGAGACTCATGCAAATGCTATACAGACGATATTGCATGATAACTATCTAACTGTTTTTGGATCAAGGACAACTAGGTTGTTATTTGATGGTCGTTTATACCCGCTTTCTCATTTTTTAATTATATCAATATTATGTGTTATTGCATATATAGTTTTTAGAAGATTAGATGTTCATCCTATTTTTGCTGGTGGAATTATCATTTTTGAAGTGCTCATCTATATTGGAGTAGCTCTTGGTTTGTTTGCTAATGATCTTTGGTGGATGCTCAAAACTACGCTTATAAATATTCTACCTAGTGCTGTTCACGAATATTTTTATGATAGTTTATCAGTCAAATTACCTGAACCTGGTAGTACTTAT
Source organism: uncultured bacterium (assembly GCA_938092125.1). Lineage (GTDB taxonomy): Bacteria > Fidelibacterota > Marinisomatia > Marinisomatales > UBA1611 > TMED80. Next base: position 7,811 of record CALKMQ010000202.1, on the reverse strand, counting down.
GTGATGCCTATAGTTGCGCCATTAGCGGGTGTCTTTTTTACATACGCAAGTAATATTATTTTTCAATTTTTACATGAACAGAAAGATAAAAAATTTCTTAAAGAAACTTTTGGTACATACATTTCTCCAGATTTAATAGATAAAATGTATGAGCAGAAACAAGCACCAAAGCTAGGAGGTGTACAAGATTACCACACTGCATTTTTTAGTGATATCGAAAATTTTTCAACATTTTCTGAAAAACTCGAGCCTGAGAAAATGGTCAAACTGATGAATGAATATTTAACTGAAATGACTGATGTTCTACTTAGACATCAAGGAACTTTAGATAAATATATTGGTGATGCAATTGTTGCGTTTTATGGTGCCCCTGCTCCTGTTAAAGATCAAGAAAAAAAAGCTTGCTCAACATCTCTAGAGATGCATGAAAGGCTTGATTATCTTAGAACAAAATGGAGGAATGAAGGAGAATGGCCTGATATTGTATATAATATGCAACATAGGATAGGGCTTAATTCTGGACAAATGGTTACAGGTAACATGGGTTCTGAAATGAGAATGAATTATACGATGATGGGTGACACAGTAAATTTAGCAGCAAGATTGGAGCCAGCGGCAAAACAATATGGGGTATATATTCTTGTTGGAGAAAATATCTATGAAGCAACAAATGACGAATATGCGTTTCGTTTTTTAGATTTTTTAAGCGTTAAGGGTAAAACTATACCAATTAAAGCATATGAGCTAATTCAAACAAAAGAAAGTATTAATAAAAAGTCTATTGAATTGGTAGACCTTTTTGAAAAAGGTCTTGACAATTATTTTAATCAAAAATGGGATAATGCAATAAAATTATTTGAAAAGTCTGTTGTTCTCGAGGATAGTTTTAAAGGTCGTAATACAAACCCTTCTCAAGTTTTTATTGAAAGGTGTAATTATTTAAAAAATAATCCACCTGAGTCTGGTTGGGACGGCGTTTGGAAAATGACAAGTAAATAGATAGTTAAAGGTTTAATATAATGATATATAAAGGTCATATAATTTGGGTTGATGATGAAGTTCATCATCTAAAGCCTCATATAATGTTCCTAGAATCTAAGGGTTATAAGGTTTCGAGTGTTACAAATGGAATTGATGCTGATAGCCTTAATAAAAAGAATAGATATGATCTAGTACTTTTGGACCAAAATATGCCTGGACTCGATGGTATTGAAACATTAAAAAAAATCAAATCGCATCGACAATCTATACCTGTTGTTATGATAACTAAATCTGAGGATGAATGGCTTATGGATGAAGCCATTTCTCAACATATAGAACAATTCTTGATAAAGCCTGTTAGTCCAAATCAAGTTTATATAGCTTGCAAGCAAATACTTGAAAAAAATAGAATTATTCAAGATAAGACATCAGCTGATTATCTGCTAGATTTTCAAAAGATAAATCAAGATATTGATTTTATATCATCACCTGATGCTTGGTGGACTCTTTATTTAAAATTAGTTAAATGGCAAATAAAATTCGAGGAGCATGCTGATTCGAGTTTGCAAAATATTTTAAAAGATCAAATGAAAACTTGTAATCAACTATTTACTAGATATATTGAAGAAAATTATGAACGTTTAATTAAAGATGAAAATCAGTCATTATTCTCTCCAGCAATTTTTGAAAAACATGCTAAGCCTATTTTGGAAAAAAAGAATAAAGTATGCATCATTATAATAGATTGCATGCGATGCGACCAATTCTTATCTATTTATTCTCATCTTGAGTCGCTATTTAATATGGATATATCATATCACCTATCATTACTTCCATCCGCAACGCCCTATTCAAGAAATGCTATATTTTCCGGGCTATATCCTGATGAGCTAATAAAACGTTATCCGAAGCAAAGAGATTTATTCTCAAATAGTAGTCAGGGCCTAAATAAATATGAAAATGAACTTTTAATCGATCAACTTTCAAGGCTAAAAATGCAAGACAAAAAAGTACATTATCATAAAATTTGGGCATTAGAAGAGGGTAAGAGATTTAGTAAAAAAATAAATAACTTTTTAGATAAAGATGTTCTCGCACTAGTAGTTAATTTTGTAGATATGTTAGCACATGATAGCTCTAAAATGGAAGTTTTAAAAGAAATTATTCCTGACGAGCTGGGATATAGACATACTGTTAAGTCTTGGGTGAAAAACTCATGGTTTAATGATGTTTTGAAGCAATTGAGTGAGAGTAATTTTGAAGTTATCATCACAAGCGACCATGGCAGCGTGAAGGTCAATAGAGAGGTTATGGTTTCTGCAGATAAAGATGCATCGAGTGGCGTTAGGTACAAATACGGGCGGAATTTGAATACAAGAAATAAGAATGTATTAAAAATTGATGAACCTCAGAAATATCGATTGCCAGCATTTGGCCCACAGTTTAATTATCTCATCGCAAAAAATGATTCTTACTTTCTTTATCCTAATGATGCTCATAAATATAAAAACAAATTATTAGATTCATTTCAACACGGTGGTATTTCTATGGAAGAAATGTTAGTACCTGTAATAAAAATGAAAGGCGTCAAATAATATGGTATTTGAATCTAACTCAATGAATGAAACAAAAGACTTTGCCGCAAAATTTTCAAAAACAATTAAGTCGGGTAAAATAATTGCTTTAAATGGAGGCTTGGGAGCAGGTAAGACAACATTTGCGCAAGGTTTTGCGATTGGAATGGGCATTGATGAACATGTCGGGTCTCCTACTTTCAAACTAGTGAGTGAATATCAAGGGGCTAAAATGAAGCTATATCACGTTGATTGTTACAGGTTAAATGGAATTGATGATTTTCTTAATATGGGCGGAGAAAATCTTTTATTGCCTTATGACGGTATATCTTTATTTGAATGGTCTAGCATAATTTTAGATGTTTTACCTACTAATATAATTAGAGTTGATTTTCGTAGGTTTAAAGGTCTTCCCAATCGTCGACAGTTAACAATAGCTATGGATAATTAAGAAAATGAATGATGTGAAAAATATTATAGCGGTTGAAACCTCCTCTGACATATGTGGTATTTCTTTTATTTCAAATGGAATATGTCTAAAAACTATCCAAGAAAAAAGTGAAAGAAAACATATTGAAAAAATACCTCTTTTTTACAAAAGTCTTCAGGAAAGCATAGGCTTTGAATTATCTGATGTAAGTGCAATAGCTGTAAGTATTGGGCCAGGTTCCTTTACTGGCCTTAGAATAGGTTTGAGTTTTTCAAAGGGTCTGGCGTTCTCAAACAATTTACCTATGATACCTGTTTCAACAATGATGTCCTTAGCGTTCTATTGTAATAGTAAAAAACCAGATGTGGGAATCATTCATTCTCATGGAGAAAAAATATTTTGCCAAAAAATAGATTGGAAATCCAACTTACCAGAGCCTATTGATGAAATTAGAGCCATGACTTGGAGTGACTTTTTAGCTGAATATGATAATTCCAAAAAAACTTTTCAAAAAAATTGCGATGCTCTTTTAACTACAGAAAATTTAATTACTGCTGAACTATCTTCAGAGAACGTTGGGATTTTAGCAAATTTTAAGTTTGATGATCTTGTAATAAGAGAGCCTCATAATCTAGTTTCTAATTATGTATCTCCGTTCGTAATTAATAAAAATTAATGATTTTAAGAATTGGACATATTTCTGATTTAAAAAATATACTGAAAATTGAAAATCAAGTTTATAAAAAACCCTATTGGTCTGTAAAAATGTTTGAAAGACTCCTAATTGATAATTCAAATGAAAGTATTTGGGTATACGAAAAAGACTCGTTCATTTTTGGCTTTATTATAGATTTACGATTTGACTATGAAATTAATATCTTAAATATTGCAATTGATAAGTCCCATCAAAAAAGAGGTTATGGTTCTAATATGCTTTTGGATTATTTAAGCATTATTCCTGAAAAAAGTACTATTTTCCTAGAGGTAAATGAAAATAATAATAATGCCATTAGTATTTATAAAAGGCATTGTTTTAAAAAAATAAATAAGCGTAAATCGTATTATAAAGATGGTTCAGATGCCATTATAATGAAATTAGTAAAATGATTGAGTGAGTATGGATTGGTTTAAAAGAAAAGATAAAAAAATTAAAGAAAAAAATAAAAAGTCTATTCCTGATGGATTATGGGAAAAGTGTCCGTCATGCAATGAGATTTTATTTAAGCCAGAATTAGATAAAAACTTATCTGTTTGTAGACATTGTTCGCACCATTTTAGAATGGATTTTAGAAAATATTTAGATTTAATCATTGATGAAGGTTCATCCAAAAGATTATTTGAAGATATAAAGTCATTAAATTTCTTAAATTTTGTAGGTAGACGAAATTATGATGACCAATTAAACGATGCTCACAAAAAAAATGGAAATACTGATTCAATTGAAATTTATTCTGGCAGTATCAAAAATAAATCTGTGATTATTGGGATAATGAATTTTGGATTTATCGGCGGAAGTATGGGATCTGCATTAGGTGAATTAATTTCACTCGCAATAGTCCAAGCTAGAAAAGATAAAAAACCATTGATTCTAATTTGTAAATCTGGAGGCGCTAGAATGCAAGAAGGTGCAATATCTTTAATGCAATTAGCGAAAATAAGTACTCAATTAGCAAAGTTTTCAGATTCAGGAGGTTTATATATTACGATTCTCACTGATCCTACTACAGGAGGTGTTACAGCAAGTTATGGTATGCTAGGAGATATAATTTTTGCAGAACCAGGTGCCCTCATCGGTTTTGCAGGACCTCGAGTTATCAAACAAACGATAGGTCAAGATCTTCCAGATGGTTTCCAACGTTCAGAGTTTTTACTTGAAAAAGGTTTTATTGATCGAATTACCTCAAGAGACAAAATGAAAAATCATCTTCATAACATTATAGATTTATTGAATTGAATATTTTAGTTACAAATGATGATGGAATATATTCATCAGGTATATTTTCACTTTGGGAGGTAGCAAAAGAATTTGGGCAAGCATGTGTTGTTGCTCCAGAATCCCAAAAAAGTGCAGTCGGACATGGTATAACAATATCCAAGCCTCTATTCATAGAAAACATTAAACGGAGCAACGGTTTTGAGGGCTATGCTGTCTCTGGGTCTCCAGCAGATTGTGTCAAGGTTGGTTTAAAGAGGGTATTATATAAAAAGCCGGACCTCATATTATCAGGTATTAACTTAGGTTCTAACCTTGGTAATAATATTATTTATTCAGGGACTGTTGCTGGAGCATTAGAAGGCTCTATGCAGGATATTTCTTCTATTGCTTTTAGCGTTGACTCTTTCGAGCCTAGAAGCTTTGAAACCTCAAAGTATGTTGTTCGCGAAGCTATAAATTTTTTACTTAAACAGAATATTCCAAAACAAATTTCATTGAATGTTAACATTCCAGATTGTGCTCTAGATCAATTAAAAGGTCTAAAAATTACTTTGCAAGGAGGTGAGTATTATAAAGATGATTTTAATTCTTACAAAGACCCCAAAGGAAATAGCTACTATTGGATTAAAGGTGAAATTATTGATAATGACGATAATTTTGATAGTGATTCATTCGTAATAAAAAATAATTACGCAAGTATTACACCGATTAGTTTCAAAATGTCTGATAATAGAATATTTCAAAGGCTAAAAAATACAATTACGTAATGGACAATTTAAAAAAAGGTAGCGTTTTAATATTAGATTTTGGCTCCCAGTATACTCAATTAATTGCTAGAAGAGTTAGGGAGAATTATGTTTTTTCTGAGGTTTTGCCACCAAGTACAACATTAGAGACTATCATACGTTTAAATCCTAAAGCAATTATTTTATCAGGTGGGCCCTCTAGCGTAATTTCAAAAACTGCTCCTTTCTTTGATAAAAACATTCTTAGTCTAAATATTCCAATTTTAGGCATTTGTTATGGTCTACATCTTCTTGTGCATCATAATGGTGGACAAGTCACCTCAGGTTTAGGAGGAGAATATGGGGTTGCCGAAGTGACTTTCAGTAAGACGCATGGCATAACTAAAAACATGTCACCAAAATCAAAAGTATGGATGAGCCATATGGATCAAGTGACTTCTGTCCCAGAAAACTGGGAAGTAATATCGAGAAGTTCTAATGGTGTTATTGCTGCTTTAATAAACGAAGATCAATCAAGAATTGCGACACAATTTCATCCCGAAGTGTCTCATACTGAAGAAGGCGGAGCATTATTAAAAAACTTTCTTTTTAATATATCTAATTGTCAAAAAAACTGGACTCCAAATAATTTTATTGATGAACAAATTAAAAAAATCAATTCTGAAATTAAAAAAGATAATATCCTCGTTGGTGTAAGCGGAGGAGTTGATTCAACAGTTATGGCATGCATGATCAATAATGTTGTCGGAAAAAGGTGCTATGCAGTATTAATTGACCATGGTTTACTTCGTAAAAATGAAGCAAAAAAATGTGTGGATTCTTTAAGAGATGGTCTAGGAATAAATATACATTTATATGATGAGTCAGAAATATTTTTTTCAAGGCTAAAAGGGGTAGTTGACCCTGAAAAAAAGAGAAAAATTATTGGAGATCAGTTTATTCAATCCTTTGATCGTATTGCTAATGAGATAGGTGAATACAAATTTTTAGGGCAAGGTACTCTGTACCCTGACCTAATTGAAAGTGGTGTAAGTGCCGGTAATTCTTCCCATTTGATTAAAAGTCATCATAACGTGGGCGGATTACCAAAAAATTTAAAGTTCAAACTTATAGAGCCATTAAAAGACCTGTTCAAAGATGAAGTACGTGCAGTTGGTAAACAGCTTCATATACCAAATGAGCTCATAAGCAGGCATCCTTTTCCTGGGCCTGGATTGGGAGTAAGAATTATAGGCGAAATTACTAGAGAAAGGGTTTCAATTCTCCAAAATGCAGACTCTATTTTCATTCAAATATTGAAAGACACCGGTGAATATGAAAATATATGGCAGGCTTTTGCAGTCTTAATTCCTGTTAAGACTGTTGGTGTCATGGGTGATCAAAGAACATACGAAAACCTTATAGCATTACGAGCTGTGACGAGTGTTGATGGTATGACAGCTGATTGGTATAAAATGCCTTATAAAATTTTATCTCTAGTCTCTAGCCAAATAGTAAATAATGTGATAGGTGTCAATCGTGTTGTTTATGATATTACTTCAAAACCTCCTGGCACAATTGAGTGGGAGTAGAATTAATTATTTTAGAAAGGTGCTGACTTTTGTGGTAGACGCAATTATACTTAAATATAAAAGTTATGTTTTGGTTGATGATTATTGTTATATATTATGCATTATAAAAAATTTTTAAGAATTAGAGGAAAAATTGAAAGTAGATGAATCAATTATAAATGCTTTAATCGAAAAAATGGCAGTTGGTAAGGATGAAAAGTATAAGGAATTTATAAAAAAAATTCTTATTAATATGAGCAACGGGGATGAATGGGATAACTTATCAAAATTAGATGAAATAAATAAAAAAATAAAAAATGATATTAAATGATATGGGTCTAGACCAAAAAACAATATGAACCGTCTTCCAACCATATTTAAAATTATCTTCGCTTTTTTAATATCTGGCTCTCTCTTTTCTAAGCAAATTCAACTTCAAACAGTTGAAACTATTCCCAACATAATATTTAATAATAATATCGCTTATAAAGTAGATGAAGAAACACCTTACACTGGAAAAATATCTATATTAGCTAAAAGTGGTGTGATCAAATCTGAAGGACTTTTAAGAGATGGAATAAAAAGTGGATTATG
>CALKMQ010000201.1 GCA_938092125.1 uncultured bacterium | reverse complement strand
GTTGATAACGAATGGATAGACCTAGTTATATCTGATATTAAAAAAATTCAAAAAGATACTATTTTTCAAAGTAGTCATATTTTCAAAGTAGATAGTTTGTCTCAGAAAGGAATAGATGAATTAAAGAATTCTATCATTTCTATATCTCAGTCATTGAATGTTTTTGATAAATCAAATTTTTTTAAAATGTATGTTGATAGAGTGTTTAATAAAAAAGGATATGGTTCTATCGTAACTGGAACTATCAAGAGTGGTAGTATATCAAAAGGTGATAGGATAGAAATATTACCAGAAAAAATAACAGCAACAATCAGAGGTGTTCAAACTCATGGTGGCGAAGTTACCAATGTCAAATTGGGTGACAGAGCAGCTTTAAATCTATCAAAAATTGATATAAATGTCTTAAAGAGGGGCTCAATTTTATCTGCCATTGATAAAATAACAGTAACGAAATATTTAGTAGTCAACTTAACGATGTCGAATCATACACTTTGGACGATTAAAAACAACCAGCGATTGAGAATCCATTTAGGTACTGCTGAAATTTTAGCTAGAATTAATATTCAAATAAAGAAAATTCAACCTGGCAAAACCAGCAATGCAATTTTAAGATTAGAGAAAAAATGTGGAGTAACGCTCGATGAGCTATTTGTGGTTCGTTCATACTCCCCAATGGAAACAATTGCTAGTGGTATTGTACTTGATGTTAATGAAAGAATAAAAAAAGACACTATTGGAGAAATACCAGTTGATAAAGTAGCAAGACTTGAATACATGATATCTCGTAGATCAAAAAGGCCGCTAACAGTAAAGCAGTGGAGTGAACTTTTTTTTCTATCTGAAGTTGAAATACTTAAAAAAATAAAAGTAGTAAAAGCAAAAATAACAAAGAGTGATTTAGTTTACTTTGGTGATAATTTAAATTTAGTGAAACAATCTGTGGTAAAATATGTTAAGGAAAAGACCAATCATGATTTATTTCATAGCTATGTTGAAATGAATAATTTAAAACTTAATTTAAACTTATCTTCTGATTGGGCTAAATATGTTGTTAATGGATTAGTAAATGATCAATTATTAACTTTTAAAAATGGTAAAATAAAAATTAAAGATCAAGATTTAATAATTGATAAAAAGACATCAAATGATATTGATAGTTTAAAAAACTTAATAAGTAATAGTCCGCTGAAAATTATTTCCATGAATGAATTAGTCAAGAAATCAAAATTAAACCCAAAATACGTTAAAGATTTAGTGTTTATTTTAAAAGATAGAAAAAAAATAGTTTTTATTAATATGGATATATTGGCTAGTGCTGACGCTTTTGATACCATAATATCAAAATTGCAAACTTATTTTAGTGGTCAAGAATTATTATCTGTTTCAAGCTTTAAAGAAATATCTTTGCTTTCACGAAAAAATGCTATTCCAATGCTAGAGTATCTAGATATAAATGGCTATACTATCAGAATTGGAGCAGACAGGAAAAAAGGACCTTATTTTTTTGAGCAATAATTCTAAAACTCCCTTAATGAAACAATATGATCAGATAAAATCTAATTATAATGATTCAATTCTTCTTTTTAGAATGGGTGATTTTTATGAAACTTTTTCATCCGATGCCATTATAGTTTCTGAATTGCTTGGAATTGTTTTGACAAAGAGATCGAATGGCAAAGCTACGGATGTTGATTTAGCTGGCTTCCCTTATCATGCTCTCGATAACTACTTACCTAAATTAGTCAAGGGTGGACATAAAGTTGCTATTTGTGAACAAATTGAAGACCCGAGTCAAGTTAAAGGTATTGTTAAAAGGAAGGTTATTGAAGTTATTACACCCGGTACCATAACCTCTGAACAGGTTTTAAATCAAAAGAGAAATAATTTTATAGCGTGTATTGTAAAACAAAAAAAAAGAGCCGGCTTATCTGTTATTGATACGTCCACAGGAGAGTTTTATACAGGAGAATGTCACTTAAGTGAATTACCTGATTTGTTGTCAAAATACAACCCTAGTGAAGTTGTAATATCTAGGTCAGATGTATTTAATACTGAAGAATGGTATTTAAGGCTTCATCCGCATGTTACTAGTATTGAAGATTGGACTTTTAATTATGATAATTCTTACCGTGATTTAATTGACCACTTCAAAGTAAAATCGCTCAAAGGCTTCGGATGCGATAATTTTTCAATTGGCATTATTTCGGCTGGTGGTTTATTTACATATTTAAAAAATAACTTATCAATGAGTGTTAGCCATCTAAAAAAGATTAGTCCCATACAAAATATTGGTATCATGGGATTAGATGGCTTTACCATTAAAAATTTAGAAATATTTAATTCTTTATCCTCTCAAAACGGCAAAGGAACACTAATTAAAAGTATCGATTATACTCTCACAGCAGGCGGATCTAGGATGCTAGTACAGTGGCTACAAAGGCCTCTTGCTGTTAAAAAGAAAATTGAAGATAGGTTAGAAATTGTAGAAACATTTTTTCATGAAAATTTTTTATTAAAAGAATTGCGAATGAATCTTAAAAAAACCATAG
>CALKMQ010000200.1 GCA_938092125.1 uncultured bacterium | reverse complement strand
TGCCAGGCAATAATTGGGCGTAATATAAAGGATGCCTAAAATTAATAAAACAAATGATAACGAAAAATCTTTAACGCAAATTGTTGTGAAAGGTGCGCGTCAACATAATCTTAAAGATATTGACATTAGTATACCTCGAGATAAATTAGTTGTAATTACAGGTCTTTCTGGTTCAGGAAAATCCTCGTTAGCATTTGATACCATATATGCTGAAGGACAACGTCGATATGTTGAGTCATTATCAACATATGCGAGACAATTTTTAGGCCTTATGGAGAAGCCAGATATGGATACTATCGAAGGCTTGTCGCCTGCGATTAGCATTGAGCAAAAAGCTAGCGCTAGGAACCCAAGAAGTACGGTTGGTACCGTCACTGAAATCCATGATTATTTAAGATTGCTTTACGCCCATGTAGGGCAACCTGTTTGTTGGGAATGTAATGACCCCATTGAAAAACAATCAGTACAACAAATAGTTGACACTATATATAAAATTAAACAGAAAACTAAATTTTACATTTTAGCTCCTATTATTAGAAGCAAAAAGGGTCAGCACAAAAATTTAATCAAACAAATCCAAAAAAAAGGATTTTTGAGAATAAGGGTTGATGGGATTGTTTATAAGGTTGATGATATAATCAATCTGGATAAAAACAAAAAACATACGATTGAGATTTTAGTAGATAGATTAGTAGTAGAAGATGCTATGCATGAAAGAATTACGGAGTCTGTTGAATTAGCTCTAAAGCTAGGAGAAGGATTAATTGTTGTACATGAGTTAAAAGGTGAAGATCACATATTTAGTGAAAACTTTGCTTGTGCTAAATGCGAAGTTAGTCTTGAAGAGTTAACTCCTAGAATGTTTTCATTTAACTCTCCATTTGGTGCATGTAAAAAGTGTGAAGGTATCGGTACACATATGGAGGTTAATCCAGATTTAGTAGTCCCCGATAAAAATAAGTCACTAGTACAAGGCGCGATTATTTCACTTGGTGAACAGCCCAGGGGTAACTGGTATGGAAGTATTTTAAAGAGCCTATCAAAGCATTTGAACTTTAGTTTTTCTACTCCATGGATAAAGCTTGATAAAGATACTCGCTATGAACTTCTATATGGTTCGGGCAAGACAGAATATCAAATGCAATATAGTTCAGATAGGTGGTCAGGCACATACAGCGGCGGTTGGGAAGGTGCAATTCCAAATCTAATGCGAAGATATAAGCAAACAAAATCCAATGGGGTAAGGGAGTGGATAGAACAGTTTATGAGTATGCGAGATTGTTCTAATTGTAATGGAACGAGACTTAAGAAAGAGAGTAGGTCAGTGCTCATTGGCGGGAAAAACCTTGGTGAGATATCCTCGTTATCAGTAAAAAACTTACAGGTCTTTTTCGATAAAATTACACTCTCCAGAAAAGAAGAACAGATTGCGGATCAAATTTTAAAAGAAATTAACCAGCGATTATCTTTTTTAAATAACGTAGGGCTTGGATATTTATCATTGAGTAGGTCTGCCGCTACCTTATCTGGCGGAGAATCTCAAAGAATTCGTCTTGCAACGCAAATTGGTTCACAATTAATGGGCGTATTATATATACTTGATGAGCCTTCTATAGGCTTGCACTCGAGGGATAATGCAAGATTACTTTCAACACTAAAGACATTAAGAGATATCGGAAACTCCATACTCGTTGTTGAGCATGATCAAGAGACAATGGAATCATCCGATTATATTATAGATATTGGACCAAAAGCAGGAAAGCTTGGTGGCGAAGTTGTTTTTGCTGGAGAGCCTAAAGAAATATACAAGTCAAAAAAATCGCTAACTGGAAAATATTTATCAGGTCAAAGATCTATTGAAATTCCAAAAAATAGAAGGCTAGGTAAGACGTCATCAATTAAACTTACTGGAGCTAAGGGGAATAATTTAAAAAACATAGATGTAGAATTTCCATTGGGGAAATTAATATCAATCTCTGGTGTTTCAGGGAGTGGAAAAAGCACTTTAATTAATGAAACTTTATATCCAATAATTACTCAACACATAAATAGGTCTAGGGTTTACCCGTTAGAGTATTCATCCATTGAAGGTTTAAAGTTCATCGACAAAGTTATTCAAATTGATCAAAAACCAATTGGTAGGACGCCTCGATCAAACCCCGCTACATATACAGGTCTTTTTACTTTTGTTCGAGATCTCTTTGCTAAATTACCTGATTCAAAAATTAAAGGCTATAAGCCTGGTAGGTTTTCTTTTAATGTTAAAGGCGGTAGGTGCGAATCTTGCGAGGGTGATGGGATAATAAAAATAGAAATGAATTTTTTGCCTGACGTATATGTAACGTGTGAAATATGCAATGGAAAGAGATACAATAGAGAAACCTTAGAAATAAAATATAAAGGTAAATCAATATCAGATGTATTGGATATGGATGTGGATGAAGCAATAGGATTTTTCGAAAATATTCCAGCAGTAACGAAAAAATTACAAACTCTGAAAGATGTAGGCTTAGGATATATACATTTAGGGCAGCAAGCTACTACTCTTTCTGGTGGAGAAGCTCAAAGAGTAAAGTTGTCAACAGAACTTTCAAAAATGAACACACGTAAAACTTTATACATTCTCGATGAACCTACTACGGGGCTACACTTTGAAGATATAAGAATACTTCTTAAAGTCCTACAGCAATTAGTTGATCGCGGCAATACAGTTTTAATTATTGAACATAATATGGATGTAATAAAATCATCAGATTGGGTAATTGATCTTGGACCTGAAGGTGGGGATGAAGGTGGAGAGATTATTATATGCGGGACACCGGAAGTGGTGGCAGGGGATAAAAAGTCATATACTGGTCATTTTTTAAAAGATATATTAAAATAATTACAATTAGAATTAGTCTTCTTGGTGTCTGACGCTTGAATTCGTAATTTTAGTATCTATTAGAATAAATTTAGTTCCATTATATGACAGATATATTTATCACAGACCCGAGTCCATTTGAAGAAGATATAATTTTAGAAAAATCACTTAGGCCTGTTAAATTTGATGAATTTATTGGTCAAAAAAAATTAGTTGATAATTTAAAGTTGTATATAGATGCTGCAAACGGAAGAGAAGAAGCACTTGACCATGTTTTATTATTTGGGCCTCCCGGCCTAGGTAAAACAACATTAGCTAATATTATTTCCAAGGAACTAAATGTGAGCATTAAGCAAGCATCTGGCCCCGTAATCGATCGAGCTGGAGACTTAGCTGGTATGTTAACAAATATACAGCATAGAGATGTCTTTTTCATAGATGAAATCCATAGATTGAATAGTGTTGTTGAAGAATATTTGTACTCAGCAATGGAAGATTTTAAAATTGATATCATGATTGATAAAGGCCCAAGTGCTCGAAGTGTGCAATTGGACGTAGACCCTTTTACCTTAGTCGGTGCAACAACTAGGTTGGGAAACTTAACCTCCCCATTAAGAGATAGGTTCGGCATTGTTTTGAGAGTAGATTATTATGGTGCCGAAGATTTATTCCATATAATTTGCAGATCTGCGGAAATATTAGAAGTTAAAATAGACGACAATGGTGCGATGGAACTCGCGAAAAGAAGTAGAGGTACTCCTAGAGTAGCGAATCGAATACTTCGAAGAGCAAGGGATTATGCCCAAGTAAAAGCGAGTGGGGAAATTACTTATGAGGTCGCAAACAAAGCGTTAAACCGTTTAGGCGTTGATAAATTTGGACTAGACATAATGGATAGAAATATCTTAGAAGTATTAATAGATAAATTTTCAGGGGGGCCCGTAGGCATAAAGTCATTAGGCGTTGCAGTAGGAGAAGACCCCGCAACCATAGAGGACGTTTATGAGCCTTATTTAATTAAACAAGGATTCATGCAAAGAACTTCAAGAGGAAGAATTGCTCAAGAATCAGCATACGAACTACTTGGAAAAACAATAAACAAAAATAACCAAAAGGATTTATTCAATGATTGAAAAAAAGAAAAAATTTAAACTTGGAGATTTCGATTACCCGTTGCCAAAAAAGTACATTGCCCAGTATCCAGGCGAAAAAAGAGACCAGTCTAAACTAATGGTCGTTGATAGGGAGAAAAAAACTATTGAGCATAAAAAATTTAGTAATATTGTAGATCACTTAAGAAAAAATGATTTATTAATCTTAAATAATACAAAGGTATTTCCAGCCAGGTTATTTGCAACTAAGGATAGAACAGATGCTAAAGTAGAAGTTTTTCTTTTGAGAGAACTTGCTCAAAACTTATGGGAAGTAATGGTTCGCCCGGCAAGAAAAGTTAGGATAGGAAATAAATTAGTTTTTACACCAAAACTAATGTGTGATGTGATTGATAATACTGTTTCAGGTGGAAGGGTTGTTCGATTTGAATCTGAAAGCCAAGAAGAACTTCATAAAATAATCGATAAAATAGGTACTTCTCCATTGCCACCATACATTACCAGAGATCCGGAACCTAGTGATAAGAAAAGGTATCAAACAGTATATGCGTCTGAACGCGGTGCTGTAGCTGCTCCTACTGCGGGTCTTCATTTCACAAATGATTTAATAAAAAAACTTGAAAAAAAAGGTGTAAAAATAGAATATATTACACTCCATATCGGTCTTGGAACTTTCAGACCTGTTCAAGTTGAAGATTTAAATAGACATCAGATGGATTCCGAATATTTTGAGGTTTCACCAAAAACAGCCATGGCAATAAATGATGCTAGAAAGAGGCACCGGAAAATTGTAGCAGTCGGGACTTCGACAATTAGAGCATTAGAGACTGTGGTCGTTTCGGGTTTTATGGTATCTCCAAAACGAGGTTGGACAGATAAGTTTATTTATCCTCCTTATGATTATAAAATGGTTGATTCAATGATTACCAATTTTCATACTCCAAAATCTACATTAATGATGATGGTTAGTGCCTTTGCTGATATTGATTTATTGAAAAAAGCCTATCGTGAAGCAAAAAAACATGATTATAATTTTCTTAGTTATGGCGACGCGATGATTATCGTATAGCATTGTAAAAGAGATTTGAATAAAGTTTCTGCTATAATTCTTGCTGCTGGTTCTGGCACTAGATTTGGAGAAAAAAAACAATTTAAAAAGCTTAATGGTGAGCCATTATGGACTTACTCATTAAATACGTTTGTTCAATCAGAATATGTGGGGGAAGTAATTCTGGTTATTCCTCAAGAGTTTGTATCGGAAGTTCAGAGCTCTCGAACGGTTGATAAGTTTTCTAATCAAATTGATATAAAAATCGTTAAAGGTGGTAAGTCGAGACAAAATTCAGTAATGAACGGGTTAAGTGCTGTCGAAGATAAATACAATCTTGTTTGCATTCATGATGCAGCTAGACCTTTTGTTAGATCTTCATATATAAAAAAAACTATTGAAGCTTGTTCTGAATTTGATAGCTCGATTGTAGCAGTTGCTGCGACAGATACCATTAAAAAAGTTGAAAATGAAATAATTAAAAAAACGATAGATAGAAATTATATCTGGATGGCTCAGACGCCACAAACTTTTCAAAAAGAAAAACTCTTAAAGGCATTTAAACTATTTCCTCAGGTCAATATTACTGATGAAAGTATGATTATGGAACTAGCTGGTTTTACAACAAAAATAATAGAAGGAGATGCAAATAATTTAAAAATTACTCAAGCCCTTGATTGGGAATTAGTAAAATTAATAGGGGGTAAAACATAAAAATGGTCCGATCGGGAATAGGGTTTGATGTGCATCAATTAAAAAGTGGGCTTGATCTATATGTAGGGGGAATAAAAATTAAATCTGATTTTGGATCCTTAGGGCATTCTGACGGAGACGCTTTAATTCACGCTATTGTTGATGCCTTGCTTGGTGCGGCATGTCTTGGAGATATAGGTAAATATTTTCCAAGTAGTCAGAAAAAGTGGAAAGGTGTTAAAAGTGAATTATTTTTATTTGAAACAAGGAAGCTTTTATCAAAACATGGGGCTCAAATATTAAATATTGATAGTACAATCATATTACAAAAGCCAAAAATAGAAAACTATCTTTCTGAAATCCGAAAAAATATATCCAGTGTATTAAAAATTGATGATAAAGTGGTTTCTATTAAAGCCACTACAACTGATCATTTAGGTTATGTTGGAAAATCAAAAGGTTGGAGTGTAATGTCAATTGCTACAATCAATGATTCAAATGAACTCAATTAATATAAATTCTTATGCCAAAGTAAATATTGGACTTAAGATTTTAAATAAAAGAAGTGATGGATATCATAATATCAGTACTGTTTTTCAAGAAATTGATTTATTTGACACTATAACTATTTCAAAATCTGGCGGTCCTCTCAAATTCAGTTCAAATGTAGAATGGTTGCAAAATGATCAAAATAATCTTTGTGTAATAGCATATAATCATATTAAAAACTTGTATAAGATCGGTGGCGCAAACATAGTTTTAAAAAAAAATATTTCAAGGGGTAGTGGGCTTGGAAGTGGCTCATCAAATGCAGCGGCCATAATGAAAGGACTTCGAGAAATTTATAATTTAGAGGTGACAGATAGCGAACTAATAAAAATTGGTTCGAGAATAGGCGCTGATGTACCATTTTTTATTAATGGCTCTACTCAAGTTGGTGAAGGTATTGGTGAAAAGTTAACAAGTATAAGGTCTTCGATAGATGCTCATTATTTAATTGTTACACCTGACATATCAATTGATACGAAATGGGCATATTCACAATATAAAAACAATTTGGATAACTGTTCTTCACCTACTAAGTTTTCTGACTCATTTCGTGGCAAGTCAATTAATCTTGACACGTTGAAGTTTTTTGAGAATGATTTTGAATCTGTTGTTTTTCCAACATATCCAGAGATTGGTGCAATAAAAGATAAATTAATTGCTCTAGGAGCAAAGTTTGCCAGTCTGTCGGGTTCTGGCTCGACTGTGTATGGGATTTTCGATGATTATGCTAATATTGATAAAGCATATTCTCATTTTTTTCCAAGACACAAGACATTTATCGCACATCCTGTTTAATTAGTTGGTAAAATAAAAAATTGGGGCGTCGTCTAATGGTAGGACACCTGGTTTTGGTCCAGGCAGTAGGGGTTCGACTCCCTTCGCCCCAG
>CALKMQ010000199.1 GCA_938092125.1 uncultured bacterium | reverse complement strand
AAATTTCCCATTATCTAATTCTGAAATAATCTCAGATAATTTATTTTGTAATGATGGGGTACCGGTATAGTATCTACTTTTGACACCAGGCAATAGATTAATTTTAAATTCTTTTTTAAAAACGTCTTTCGAAACGTAGAGCATGTCTTTTGGTAAATCGGAGGCATTCCTATCTAAAAAATAAATACTATAATTAAAGTTATTTAAGTCAAAATTCTTATCTAATTCCTGAAGCATTTTTTTAAACCATTCAAAATAATTACCTTCACTGCAAAGCCATATAAAATTAAGAGTTTTTACTTTAGAATGAATTTGATTTGTTTTTGCTCTATAATGTATATCTTGAAGAACAGATGCGAATTTTGCCACTCCCCTATCCTCTGCAATAATTATCAAATTTTCACATTGCAAAATTCTATCACTCGATGAGCCAAATGGGCCGTCAATCCTTATTTTAAGATTTTCAACATTTTTATCACCCAACATAGATATTGTTTTATTATATATTTTTTGTGGCCAAACTCCCTCTGCCTTAATATTTAATAGTACTGAATTATCATTCGTAGGGCTTATTATATTGAAAGGATACCACTGAAGCCTTGAAACCCATGGACAATTTATATAGACATAGTCACCTGCTTGAAACTTAAACCAGTTAGGTTTATCAAATGAAAATGATATATTTTTTTCGGGTAAAATTTTTAAAGATTTAATAGAAATCAATTCATTATTTTTATTGCGATTGATAATTGTATTATAAAAATAGATTAACCGAGGGACCAAGAGCCATTGCAATACATTTAAATTTTGAACTTGTACCCTACCAATTTTTGAAACAACCTTCTTAGTTGTTTGATAATCTGGCCTTGACTTATTACTTCTAAACCATGCTACGGGGTTAGCAGCTAGACCATTTATTAAGTCAGGATATTTTTTTATTAAGTTGAAAAACTCATTAAAATCAATTCTTTCATTCTTATCAACATCTCCATATCTAAAGAATTCATCAACGATCAAATCAACTTGATTTGAATCAAAGTCTAAGTTGTTTTCAATAAGAATATTTTTTATCAATATTTTTAATTCATCTTTATCGATATCTCCGCTACCATCAAAGTCATGTATATCAAACGCAAACTTTATTTTTTGAGCGTTAGTACTTTTAATTAAAGTTTCAATACCATTAATAAATTCATTTATATCTAAAAAATTATTTTCATCTTTATCAAAAATATCAAAAATGCGATTAATGATTTTTTCATTTTCGATTACTAGACTATTTTTAAACTCGTTTCTATCAATTTTATTATCCGAACCAGCTATTTCTCGAAATTTATTTTTTAAGTCTATTAAAAATGGGCCACTAAGTTTATGTGATTGGTTAACCATAATAGTTTGGTTCTATAATTTTAGAAAGAAGACATTTATATTGTGAAGAGTATTGACTAATATAGAACAAATTTTAAACCAAATAATATAAATAAATGATACATGATAATGTTTTGAGCACTATCGGAGACACTCCAATAGTGAAAATAAATAAAATTGCAAAAAATCTAGACTGCAACGTATATGCTAAATGTGAGTTCTTTAATCCAGGTGGATCCATTAAAGATAGAATAGGATGGAATATGGTTGAAGAAGCAGAAAAGTCTGGCAGAATTAAGCCTGGAGATATTTTAATTGAGCCTACTTCTGGAAATACTGGCCAAGGTATAGCACTCGCTGCTGCTGTAAAAGGATATAAATGTATTATTATCATGCCAGAAAAAATGAGCCAAGAAAAGCAAATTGCTATCGAGGCATTAGGGGCAAAAATAGTTCGCACACCAACTGAAGCTTTATCAAGTGACCCTGAAAGTCATATTTCAGTTGCAAAAAAGCTTAATAGCGAATTGGATAATTCTCACATTTTAGATCAATATTCCAATCCAGCAAACCCTGATGCTCATTATTATGGAACTGCTGAAGAAATTATTAAAGACTTCTCTGATAATCTTGATATGGTAGTTATGTCAGTAGGAACAGGCGGAACTATAACAGGCGTAGCAAAAAGGTTAAAAGAAAAAATACCTCAAATATCAATTGTTGGTGCTGATCCAGAGGGTTCTATTTTAGGCGGTGGGGATGAAATCAGTTCCTATTTAGTTGAGGGCATAGGTTATGATTTTTTTCCAGATGTTTTAGATAATAGTTTAGTTGATCGATATATAAAAACAAAAGATGAAGAATCTTTCATTATGGCCAGAAGAATCATCAAAGAAGAAGGGCTACTTTGCGGCGGTTCCTGTGGAGCTACTATGGTTGCAGCATTGCAAGCAGCTTCTAGTCTAAAAAAAGGACAAAATTGCCTTGTTATTTTAGCAGATGGAATCCGTAACTATATGACAAAATTCCCAAATGATGATTGGATGAAAGAAAAAGGATTTAATATTTGATTACTAAATCCGTTATTAAGCTTACCATACTACCACTAATTGTTTGGTTTACTATAATAGCTTATCTCAACTTAAAGCATCCTGACCAACAATGGAACTGGGATGAAATAGATACAGAAAAAATGTTCTTCCCTAAAAATTTCATATGGGGAACATCTACTGCAGCCCACCAAGTCGAAGGAAATAATACAAATAACAACTGGTATGAATGGGAAAACAGTTTAAACCAAAATGGCAAATCTAATATACATAACAATGATAAATCTGGCGAGGCAGCTCGCCATTGGGATATGTATAGAGATGATATTGCTCTAATGAATGAACTAGGAGTAAATGCATACAGGTTTTCCGTTGAATGGAGTAAAATAATACCGGAAGAAGGATTAATTGATGAAAAGGCATTAGACCACTATCGCGATGTGTGCATAGCACTTATTGATTCTGGACTAACTCCTTTTATTACCTTGCATCACTTCACAAACCCAACATGGTTTGAGCAACTAGGTGGTTTTGAAAAAGAAGAAAACATCGATCACTTTATTGAGTTTTCTGAAATTGTTTTTAATCATTTATCGGATATTGTTCAATACTGGTGTACAATAAATGAACCGGCTGTATACGTATCGCAAGGTTATTTCTATGGTGTTTTCCCTCCTGGGAAAAAAGACCCAAAACTTGCTGGAACTGTGATGCGAAATTTATTGTTTGCTCATATAAAAGCATTTCATCATTTGAAAAGGTTAGAAAATGGCGAGATTGCTCAGATAGGGTTAGTTAAAAACATAACTCAATTTGACCCTTTAAGAAGATGGCATATACTCGATTGGTATTTTAGTAAAATTTTAAATGATATTTTTACTAATAGTACCATCGATTTATTTTTAAATGGAAAATTTAATTTTTATTTACCTGGGATGGTCAATATAACTGATTCAAATACAAATGCTATTGGTTCAGCAGACTTTATAGGCTTAAACTACTATTCTAGGTGGCATGTTAAAGGACACCTAAATCCAACGGCGCCATTTACTTTCGAAAAAAGAAAACAAGATATCCAAACAGATATGCCCTATTCAATCT
Source organism: uncultured bacterium (assembly GCA_938092125.1). Classification (GTDB taxonomy): domain Bacteria; phylum Fidelibacterota; class Marinisomatia; order Marinisomatales; family UBA1611; genus TMED80. Next base: position 5,143 of record CALKMQ010000199.1, on the reverse strand, counting down.
ACCCTGAAGGGTTTTATAAAGCATTAAATGATATAAATAAGCTTAACATACCAATTATAGTAACTGAAAATGGAATAGCTGATTATAAGGATGATCGACGAGAAACTTTTATAAATCGATATTTATATGCTTTGCACAAGTCAATTAATGAGGGGTTAGATATTCAAGGTTATTTTTATTGGTCATTGATGGATAATTTTGAATGGGCCGAAGGGTACTCCATGAAATTTGGCCTTTACGAAGTTGATTTTAATACTCAAAAAAGAAAACTTAGAAATGGAAGCTTAGCTTTTAAGAGAGTAATTAACAGAGCTGGAGTTGATGAAAGAGGCTATATAGTCTCAGTTGGAGATACCGCGCCTAATTTATCTTTAGAATTAATCGATAATACAACTATTCAACTATCTGACTACCTTGGAAAGGTAGTAGTACTTCAGTTTACCGCTAGCTGGTGTTCTGTATGTATTAGAGAAATGCCTCACCTTGAGAAAGATGTATGGCAAGAATTTAAAAACGATGACTTTATATTAATAGGTATAGATCGAGATGAACCCATAGAAGTTGTAAAGGCTTTCAAGAAAAAGACAGGTGTTACCTACCCAATTGCTTTAGACCCTGGTGCGAAACACTTTTCAAAATTTGCGCACATTAATGCTGGAATTACTAGAAATATAGTGATTGATAAAAATGGGAAAATAGTTTTCTTAACAAGGTTATTTGATGAAAAGGAGTTTCAAAAAATGATAGAAAAAATAAAAGAAATAATTTAATTAATGCTATCAAGTAGTAAATCGTAATGTTTAGATACAGTACTATAATTAATATCTTCAATAAACATTGAAACAGAAAGAAAGCAAATAAGATAATTCAAGTTAATTGCCCACGGTGGAATAAAATCAGGTTTACTAATAAGACCATCTTTGAAAAGACTGTATATTACCGGCATATCATCTAAATCCATTTTTCCAGAGAATAAAAGTTCAATACATTCAATTTTCCCTAATGAAATTGCGCTTCGAAGAAAGTTAAAAACCCTTATAAAGCCATCTAAATAGACTAAATCTTTTGTAAATGGAGCACCACCGGATAAGACACCTCCTCTGAAAACTCTTCTACTATTTTCAAAAGCTTGGTCCCTTTGTACTCCCTCTTTAATAAAATAATTATAGACATCAATAAAATCTGCTCCCTCAATAGCCATCTGAATTGCTATTGTACGATCTGAAATTCGTTTAAGTCTATCAACATCTATTGAGCCAGATATAAATTCAGAAAAGACGGCTAAACCTTCTTGAGTTTTAGTAACAGAACCATAATTCGCGCCTAGAATTTTCATGTTCTTTTGCTTTCTACCATTTATAGTGGTTGCAACGTGTATATATGCTTCATGATTTAAAAGTTGATTAATATCTGCTTGATCGAACTCACCACCTTCGCGAATTCTAATGTATTTTGAAGTTGCTGTCGCTTTTGCTGACAGATTTTTAACTAATTGAACTTGAGGTGCATATTCATTAAAGTACAATTTTACTTTATCATCTATTTTCTTCGCTACCTCACTTGAACTTAAAGAGTGGCTTGGTTTTAATTTGATTTTACTATTTTTAATAGCACCAATTATTTTTTCAAACTGTTTAGAAAGATTAATTGGTTTTGTAACGTTGTCATGGATTGGGGTTGTCGGCAATCCATATATTTCAGATGAGATATTAAAAAATTCTTTAGTACCACAAGCCTTAAGTAATGAAGAATTTTTTTTAATTTCTTTAGCTTTTATTTTTAACCAAGAGTCATAAAGAGTATTACCAAAATATTTATCTGCTTCATTTAGTATGAATTTTAATTCAGAATCATCATGTATGGGATAAGTATAAATAGGGAGTTTTTGACAATTATCTTTAAAAAACTTGTTTTTAACATCTAAAGGCCAGGATAAATGCCTCAATATTTTTACTGTTTTACTAGCTTTGTATATTAATTGAGAAAGCTTACTTAACCTTTTTTTTTCCTTAATTGAAATCACACTAGATATTCTGTAATGGCTTTCCTATGAGTTCAAATTCATTAACCTTTTCAATTTTTACATTAACAAATTCACCTTTTTTTACTGCCCCATTGATTTGTACAATATTATCAATTTCTGGTGAATCAAATTCTGTTCTTCCAACCCCAATATTATTCTCACATTGATCAACCAAAACTTTCATAGTTTTCCCAACAAATGCTTCATTTTTTTCTAAGCTAATGCCATGTTGCAACTCTACAATTTTATTTTTTCTATCATTTTTTGCTTCTCTTGATACGTTGTCTTCCAAGACTTCTGCAGTAGTGCCTTCTTCCTCCGAATAAGTAAAAGCACCCAATCGATCAAATTGTATCTCCTCTACAAAATTGTAAAGCTCGTTAAAATGAGCTTCCGTTTCACCTGGATAACCTACAATAAGGGTTGTTCTTATAGCGATATTAGGAACTGCCGATCTTAATCTGGAGATTCTATTCCTTATACCTTCCTGATTTAACCCTCTTTTCATTGATTTTAATATATCATCTGATGCATGCTGTACTGGCATATCTAAATAATTACATACTTTGTCACAATCGGCAATAGCATCAATAATTCTTTGAGACAAGTGTGCTGGATGGGCATAGTGTACTCTTATCCATTCTATTTCGTCAATTGTATTAAGTTCTTTTAAAAGATCACTTAAATATACTTTTTTCTCAAGATCCCAACCGTAAGAGGTTGAATCCTGAGCGATGACTAATAATTCTTTTGTACCATTACTAGCCAACCTAGTCGCTTCATCCATTATAGCTGATATACTACGGCTTTTCTGCAGACCTCGCATAATCGGTATACTACAGAATGAGCATGCATTATCACATCCCTCAGCTATTTTTATATAAGCATAATGATTTGGAGTCATTAGTGATCGAAAAAACATTGGGTCATCTTTTGCAAAGTCTTTACCAGTTAAAAAGGATATTATCTGTCGATGATCATTACTACCAAAGATTCGATCGATTTCTGGTATTTCTGCCGCGACTTCTTCAGGATACCTCTCAGACAAACAGCCCATAACGACGAGTTCGCTAAGTTTCCCTGTTTTTTTTAGCTCGGCTGCTTGTAAAATAGTATCAACTGATTCTTCTCGAGCAATATCTAAAAACCCACATGTATTAACGATAATTGTATCCGCTTCTTCCGGATTTTTTGTTATAGTTAATTCTGATTTATTGATGCCGCCAAGAAGTATCTCAGAATCAACGAGATTTTTTGCACAGCCTAGGCTGATTAAGTTAACTGCTTTTTCCATTTTCACTTTCTATTTATAATTATCTAATCCAAAAAGACCATCGATATATTTTCCAGGATCAAAGATCTCAATATCCGATAATTCCTCACCTACCCCAATATATTGAACAGGTAAATTTAATTTTTTGTGCAAAGAAAAAACTATTCCTCCTTTGGCAGTACCATCCAATTTAGTCAAAATAGCACCATCAAGGGGAACATGCTTATTAAACTGCTCTGCTTGTACTATTGAATTTTGCCCTAAAAGCGAATCAATAGTAATAATATTTTTAACATTAAATTGCGGAAACCTGGTTGTTGAAATCCTGTACATTTTTTCGAGCTCACCCATCAAGTTTTCATATGTATGCAATCGTCCTGCCGTGTCAACAATGACTATATCAGAATTATTTGATAAAGCTGACGTTAGGCCATCAAAAAGAACAGCAGAAGGTTCATTCGCTTTTTCATTGCAAATCAATGTCGTATTTGCCCTATTCGACCAGACTCTTAATTGTTCGACCGCTGCAGCTCTGTAAGTATCAGCAGCAACTAAGGTAACATTACTACCAAGGTCTTTGTAAAGCTTAGCTATCTTTGCAGCACTCGTAGTTTTGCCAGTTCCATTAACCCCAACTACCATGATAATTAATGGATATGATTCGTCAATCATTAATTTTTGTTTTTGAGGTAACTCGGTAAGAAGATATTTTTTAATCTCATTTAAAAAATTATCATTTTTGAATTTTTTTATTATTTTAATAATATTTTCGACAGTGTCAAAACCAATATCAGCTAGTAGCAATTTCTCTTCAATTTGTTCAATATTTTCATCAGATATATTATTACCAGATAAATCTTTAAAAACATTTGTTATTGATGAGCGTGTATTCTCTAATGCGCTAAATAAACGGTTAAGCATTTTTCCCCCTTAAAACATTATAATAATCTCGATAATAAATTAGCCAACTAATTAATGCAAGCACTAGAGCAGAGCATAATGTGAATGGCTTTAACCACCAAATATCAGGAAACTCAAAAATATGAAGAAAAATAGTCAAAGTTGTAATGCCGGTTGTCCATTTTCCCCACCAATTGGATTGTAATACATATTGACCAGTATTTACAAAATATAATGCCGGGACTGCAATCATAAAGTGTCTAATTATGTAAAAGCATAAAAACCAAAGTGGGAAAATATCCATTATAACTAAAGATAGAACAACAGAAGTTATAACGATAAAATCAGCAATTGGATCTAGCCACATTCCAACATGTGTTACTTCACCAGCCTTTCTAGCAAAATAGCCATCCAAAGCATCTGAAAGTATTGCAAGTATCACTATTCCTGCCGTGACTGCCCTAAGTTCTGGATAATTAAGAGTATAAATAATGGGTATTGCGGCCGCAGCTCTTAATAAACTGATGGTATTAGCTAATGTTAAAACCTTTGAAGGGTTATTCATATATTGCTTTTTTATTTCAGTTATTTTACTCATATAATATTTTTTTTATTTAATAAAAATTTGATCTGCAATTTTCTTTGATGCGCCAGAATGAGCAATGACGATTTCTGTTGCAGCCTTTCCAGCAGTCATTATTTTTTTTTCATCACAAAAGTAACTAGTAATTAAATTTTTAAAATCTAATCTCTTTTTAATACTATGCCCAGCATGACGACCGACAATTTCTATAGCCTCTTTAAAGTTTTTATAATTTGGACCAAATATAGTAGGAATACCTGCAATTGCAGGTTCCATTAGATTGTGGACGCCAGAAGAAAAGCCACCACCAATATATGCAAGTTTGGATTTCCAATATAATTCAGACAAAATACCAACAGTATTC
>CALKMQ010000198.1 GCA_938092125.1 uncultured bacterium | reverse complement strand
TAATCTCCTAAATTTGTATTACTCTCTCTTCTTATTTCTTTTTTTGAAATAATAGAAATTGCTGCAGGCGCATCTTCGACTCTTTCTCGCCTTCTTGATGCCGTAACGACATATTCATCGAGCTTTATTGCTTCAGGTTCTAATAAAATTGTAATGGAACCATCTTCATTCGGTATCGTAACTGGGTTTTTATATGTTGAATACCCCATATATGAGGCTATGATAGTGTAAGTACCCGCGTTGATTTTTTCGATGCTAAATCTTCCGTCAGCATCTGATGCGGATCCTAACGCGGTCCCTTCTAGCGTAATATTTGCAAAAGGCAAAGCAGATTTATTTGATGCGTCTAAAATTTGGCCATCAAGTTTGAATGTTTGGGCAAATATGATTTGTGCCGCAATGAAAAGAGTAGTAAAAATAAATTTTTTATAGTTCATAGATTTCAAAAAAAACAGCCTCTTGATTTCAAGAGGCTGTTTTTATAATGTTGAGTTAATGAATTGCTAAGTCTACTTTAAAAATAACATTTTACCTTGTAGTCTTCTTCCATCAGATTCGATATCATACAAATACATCCCAGTTGGAACAATTTTACCATTTGTATTTTTACCATTCCAACTAACATCATATGCACCGGCATTAACTGGCTTATTCATGATTGTTGCAACTTTTTCACCAGTAAGCGCATATACAGTTACTTTAACATTACTATTGCGATCATTGGTAAAACGTATCTTTGTTGTTGGGTTAAATGGGTTTGGATAATTCCCTTTTAACTCGAAACGATCAACCGTGATATTGTTGTCATCAACAGCAGAAAGTGCACCCATGTATGTCCAGTGAGAATTTACTCGTTGAGTCCACTTAGCTGGAAAACAATTTGCATAGCTTTGTGCTTTTACTCTACCACCTTTATTGTTCCATAGCACACCATACTCTTGAGCTTCTGCTAGATCAAAGTCAGTAATTGCAAGATCATGTCCAGAATCATCAACAATTATGGGCGTATCATCGTAATAAAGTAGAGGTGCGCCTGCTGCGGTAAGAGCAGCCTGCACATTTGTTACGGCACCTTGAATAAAAGGCAGTAAAGCACCACCAATCTGTTCAAAACTCAATCCCGCGGTTGCCCAAGCTGTTACCTGAGCGACAGCAGCATCACGGAAAGTTGTACCATTGGCGTCGACAGGAGCTGCCTTGAGCGTGGCAACGGATGCATCATCAAATTCCCAATAATATGTGGTCCATTCAATTACGGAGTCTACAACGGCAGCCATCGTTGGAGCATTGGGGAAAGCATCCATTGCTGCTTCCTCAATACCATCTGCAATACCATTCATCGTAATAAGAGTGTTCCAAGTAGCGTAATAACCTGTAAACATTAATGCTTCATCGCCGCTGAAAAGTGAATCATCGCCACCACCAAGTAAATTACCGATTGGATCAAAAACGTAAAAAATATTTGTATCAAGAGCGCCATAACCTGTTGTTCCATCTGGAGTCTCTACCCCTTCACCACCAACCATGTATGGATTTACATCTGGAACATTAATTGTTATACCCATTGTTGATGCTAAATTTGCAATCGCTGGAATAGTAACAGAATCAACAGGGACTTTACTTCGACCAAGCATTCCATTCAAAAGACCTAAGTCTGCTTCAGCTTGTACAAAGAATGGATCACCATCACTTACAATACCCAAGTTTGCAGATTCACTGTCATGAGCTTCCCAGCCAATGTTTAGACCATCTACTGTTGAATAGGTGTCATCTGTATAATTTGCTTGAATGTATCCCCAACTTTCCATTGGAGTTCCAGCACCATAGTCAGTTCCTAGTACATGGTTAACCATGTCCGGAGCTTCGAAAGTAGCAAAAACGCCTGAGGTAATAATTCCCCAACCCCATTTAACTTTATTACCTGGCAAAATCGCAGGATCAAAACCGCCATTTGTCCATGTACCAGCATCTTGGATTGGTAAAAAGACTTGCTCTGTCTCGCAGTCATCTGTGTTGGTAGTAGGATAAACACTTCCTTGATTAATCGTATAAGCACCATCGGAAAAATCAGTATTAAGGCCTAGTCCAAATGCTTGTAGAGCAGCAGCAGAACTAAGAGGGACATCATAAGTTGCCATAGTATCACCAATGCTCCAATATGGTAAAGCGAAGTCAAAGATACTATTTTCGCCAGCAACCGGCCAACCAATCAAAACTTCATATGTGCCTGCTGAATCGTCGTATGTAGTAGTGTATTCAGCGCCATCATTACCTGTTTGAACCATATCTCTGGCAACCAGTGTGTAATTAACAACTAGACTGTCTAACTCAAAATTACCCTCAATAGATTGAGCTGGTAAGATTGAAAAATTTATAATAATTGATAAAAAAACAAATAACAGTTTTTTCATTTACTCCTCCTTGATTTATCCCAACTAAATTCCGTAACAGTTACGGCAATGAATTAACTTTATCCCTAAAACTAAATAATTAACCAGCATTTATCAAAGGGCTTTATTTTTTTTGATTTGACCTCGCCCATAGCATCCATACCGAATATAAAAAAAGAATACTTCCAATAATAAAAACTGCATTTAATAATATGTTTTTTATCATAAATAATTATCGTGAGTTATTTTTAATGTATAAATATTTATTAAATTAATGGATTAATTTATTATAATATTACATGAAAATCGCAGTTTTAGTAAAACAAGTTGTTGGCTCAGAGTCTTCCCTAGAGATTTCCTCAGATAATAAATGGATACAAGAATCTAATGCAACTTTTGTAATGAACCCTCCAGATAGTTATGCTATTGAAGAAGCAATGAATATTAAAGAAAAAATTGGAGAGGGTGAGGTTGTCATTGTGTCCATGGGGGATGACAGAGTTCAAAAAGTAATTAGAGAAGCTTTGTCAAAAGGTGCCGATCGAGGTATCCACATTCAAACTGATGGTACCGCTTATATTGATCCTCTAAATACAGCGAAAAATATTGTGTCAGCCTTAGGTGATGAAAATTTTGATTTAATATTATCAGGCTTACAATCTGATGATACGGGTATGGGGCAAACTGGTGTTTTAGTAGGTGAATTATTAAATATGTCAACGGCAACGCTTGCTATTGAAACTGATATCGATTTGGAAAAAATTAGAGTTAAAAGAGAGTTGGAATCTGGCTGGTTTCAGTGGGTAACACTAGAGTCTCCCGCTTCGATTAGCATTCAATCAGGTATAAATCAACCTAGATACCCATCGCTAAAAGGCATTATGGGTGCCAAGAAAAAAGAAATAAAAGTCATTCCATTATCTTTGTATGAAACGAAGCAACAAGTAGAAAAACTTTCGATTCCCCAAAAGTCGAAAGAAACAGAAATAATCGACACGGATATTGATTCATCTGTCAAAAGAATAGTAGAAATTTTAAAATCTGAAGTGAAAGTATTTTAACCATGAAGTCTTTGGTTATCATTGAACATAAAAATGGTGTTTTACACCGAATGAGTAGAGAAGCCATTTCTGGTGCTCAGAAAATCGGCGGAGATATCACAGCATTAGTTATTGGAGAAAACGCTGAATCGGTCTCTAGCGAGCTGTCTAATTTCCAAATTGAAAAAACTTTCATTGTCAATCACGAGCTTGTTCCTTCTTATAATGTTGACGGATATAAAGAAATTATTAAACAAGTAGTTGATTCAATTTCACCGAATATTATTATTACTGGTCATACATATCAGGCCAGAGATTTTATGCCAAGAGTTAGTGCGGCCCTTGATATCCCTTTTATTCCTGATATAGTTGAACTCGAAAATAATTTTTATATAAAACAAGTTTTAAACTCAAAATTAAATGCATCAATATCTTCATCATCAGAAAGAGCGCTGATTAGTTTTCAATCTGCTAGTTATAGTGAGGAAGATATTATCAAAGGTTCTAGTCGTTCTGAATCCTTTGATGTAGACCTTGATTCTTCTTCTATTAAATCCAAGTCAGATGACCCCTTCCAAGAATCTGCATCAGAAGTTGATTTAGAAAGCGCCGAATTAATTGTCTCGGTTGGCCGTGGCATAGAGAAAGAGGAAAACAAATCCATTGCTTTTGAACTAGCTGAAGTCCTTGGCGCAGAAGTGTCTGCAAGTAGACCTGTTGTTGATGCCGGGTGGCTTCCCAGTTCAAGGCAAGTTGGAAGCTCTGGTAGTACGGTTAGTCCAAAGCTGTATCTTTCACTTGGAGTTTCAGGCGCGATTCAACATGTTGTAGGAATGAAAGGCTCTAAAAATATTTTAGCTATTAATAAAGACTCTGAGGCGCCCATTTTCGAAATAGCAGATTATGCTGTTGTTGGAGATCTCTTAGAGATTGTACCCAAGCTTATTACCGCTCTTCAAGACTCTTAAATTTTCTAGTTTCCAACTATTCTCGTTTTACTTTTTTGCTATAGATTATGCCCTTATAATTAATATAGTTTATCAAAGTGGTATTTTGATAGCAGTTGACATAACAAGAAGGAAGGTCTACTAGTTGCTTTCAAACATTGAAAAAATAATTTTTATCATAATTGCTATTAGTGCGTTCAGCGCCTCTTATGTTACCTTTGGTAAAATGTTTAAAGCTATTAGCGTTGGTTCTCAGCCAATTGATTGGAAAAAAGCATTGTGGAATTTTCCAAAAGGCTTGAAAGTATTTATTAGTCAAAACACCCTTTTCAAAACCAGGCCTATTGTTGGTTTTATTCATGCTTTAGTCGCTTGGGGTTTTACGCTTTATTTAATCGTGAATGTCGTAGATGTTTTATATGGTTTCATACCTGACTTTCATTTTTTCCCAAATTATTTTATTGGGAAAATGTATCGAATCTTCGTTGATGCTTTTACGGTATTAGTTCTCGTTGGGGTTTTTTACTTTTTAGTTCGAAGATTTATTATTAATGATAAAAGACTTATAATTAATAAACCAGTAATGATAAGTGAAGAAGCCAGAATTGGTATGAGGAACGACTCTTTGCTTGTTGGTCTATTTATTTTATTTCACGTAGGTGCTCGTTTTCTATCAGCAAGTTTCGAGATTGCAAAAAATGGAGTTGATGATTTCCAGCCAGCAGCGACAACAGTTTCTTTATTATGGTCTAATTTATCTTCAGAAAATATTATTTTATTTGAGCATATTAGCTGGTGGGTCGCTCTAGGGTTAATATTGGGATTTTTACCTTATTTCCCATTCAGTAAGCACGCTCATTTATTTATGGGACCACTAAATTATATGGTCAAGGAAGAACGCGCTTCTATGGCAGCAATAGAGACAATCGATTTTGAAGATGACTCAATTGATCAATTTGGGGCAGGACAAATCAATCATCTACCGCAATCTAATCTTTTGGATGCGTATGCATGTATACAATGTAGTCGCTGTCAAGATGCTTGCCCTGCTTATGAAACAGGCAAGGAATTATCGCCATCCGCATTAGAAATAAATAAACGTTATTTTTTAAATAATCACCTAGATGAATTCATTGATGGTTCTATACCTGATGCCTCAATCACAAATCATTTGCTAACAGATGAAGCTGCCTGGAGTTGTACCACATGTGGGTATTGTGTCGAAGTATGTCCAGTTGGAAACGAGCCAATGATTGATATCCTGAGGGCTCGTCAAGACCTTGTCATGATGGAAAGTAAATTTCCTCAAGAAGCAATGGAGACTTTTGATAAAATAGAAAACTATGGCAACCCATGGGGTCTTAGCCCGAATGAAAGAGAATTATGGATGGAAGGTCGTGAAGTTCCACTAATGAGAGAAAAGAAAGAAGCTGAAGTATTATATTGGGCTGGATGCGCAGGCGCATATGACAGTAGGGGTAAAGAAATTTCACAAGCAGTTGTAGACGTGCTCAAAGAAGCTAAAGTCGATTTCGCATCTTTAGGAAATGAAGAAACATGTACAGGTGATTCAGCTAGGAGGATAGGAAATGAATACTTATTTCAAACCATGGCAGAAAAAAACTTGGAAACATTTGGTAAATATAAATTTAAAAAAATTGTTACCCAATGTCCGCACTGCTTTACAACGTTAAAAAAT
>CALKMQ010000197.1 GCA_938092125.1 uncultured bacterium | reverse complement strand
TGTTGTAATATTGTTACTCCATAAAATATTAAACGGACCAGTACCTCCTGAAATAATTGCCGAAATTGGAGTTAATCCTCCATAACATTCAAGTGGAGTTGTATAGTTGTCAAAATATAGTAATAATGAGTCTGGCTCACTAAGGGCGATTGTAGTACTATACGCACATAAATTATTGTCAGTAACATTTAATGTGTAATTTCCTACAGACAACCCAAATAAAGAATCACTTACTCCAGTTCCATTAGACCAATTAAGTGAATATGGTGATTGACCTCCATTCACATTTACTTGAATTGTTCCGTCACTTAATCCGTTACATGAAGGTGAGTTAAGTATACTATTTACAGATATCGGATCATTTTGATCCACATCAAAATAAAAATACTGAGAACATCCTATTGAATCTTGTATCAATAAAAAATAATTACCAGCATATAAACTATCTGCTATAGTGTTTTGACCAACATTACCCCCCCACTGATAATTATAAGGAGAATTAGCTCCCCAAATACTATCGATACTAATTGAACCTGAAGGGGTACTATAGCATGAAGCATCTTCAATTGTTTCATTTAAAAATATTTCAAAATCAGCCTCACAACTCACTAATACTGTATCAAAACAACCAAATAAGGTATCTGCAATTACAATCTCATAGTCTCCTTCACCTACAAGCAGAGAATCAGACATACTAGTGGATTCTAGCCAATAATAATATTGTGTTCCTTGCCCACCATTTACACTGTCTATAAAGAAATAAATACTATCTGTAATACACAATAATGGTGTTAATTCTGTTGTAAAAACCTCATAAGGCTGAGGCTCAGTTAACGTAAAAAATGTATCTACAATACAACCAACACTATCTTTAATTACAATACTAAATGTTCCAATAGGTAAATTATCAAAAGAAATACTATCAATAACAAGTGAAGAATCACTTAAGGCAGCAAGTTGAGAAAAGTTTTGTGATACTACTAACTCGTCACTTCTAGAAATAGTATCATTATTTGAATCGACAATATAATAATTATAGTTCCTTGTAGAATGAAATTTCCTTCCCCCATTCACCACAACATTTATAGTACCATCCTGACCTTGAAAACAACTAATGTTTGAAGAACTTAAACTATCAATTGATAAAGGATAGGGATTATTAATTCTCCTAAATCCAAGTGTATCAGAACATCCAATTGCATCAGTTACTACAACATTATAAAATCCAGCAGAAACATTAGTTAACGAATTAGTAGAATCTCCAATTGCTGTAAGATTTGCACCCAAGAGATTACTGGAGCTAAACCATTGATAAGTGTAAAATTCATCTCCAGTTGTATCATTTGGAGAATATATTCCTAAAGAATCAAATGTACTGGAGTCAGGATCAAAAACAATACCACCAAAGGTGGGAGCACTTAAGATACCTGAGGAATCCCCAAAACATTTTATTTTTTCTTCTTGACCTAGTCCAACAGTAACCGGGCATGGAATGAAAAAAATAAATTCATTAAAGGAAAAGTTTGATTGATTAAAAACTGTTACTCTATGCTTTCCGCACTGTGTAGTAAAAATAGTATCGTTAGTGGGACATATATAATATAACGAACTTGTATCTACAAGATACCAAGCAGTGTCATCATAAGGCTGATATTCCCATTCGTCGGATTCTAAAACATATGAATTATTTGATAAATCTAGCTTAATAAATGCTGTGTCGTTATAACAGTCAATACCTTGAATTGAAACAGAGTCTATCTGTGAAAAAACAGATAAATTAAAACATAATGAGGCTAAAAAAAATAGAGAAAATTTTCTCATCAAAACAATTTTATAAGCAAATATACCGAAATATTATTTGTTTTTTAAAGGGAATTAAAATCAAACACATCACCCTCTTTTGTTAGAGATGAATTATTAAAATATTGTTTAGATTCATCGAGTAAAATATTAAGATCTTTATATCTTTTGGAATAATGACCTATCAATAACTTTTTAACATTTGCTTTTTTAGCAATATTTGCTGCCTCTTTAGTGGTTGAGTGGCCTGTTTCAACTGCTCTTTTAACTAAATCTTTGGAAAAAGTTGCCTCATGATATAGCACATCCACATCACTAATTATTGGAACAATTCTTGATGAAAATCTGGTGTCAGAACAATAGGCATAAGAATGTAGATTAGAAATTATTGAAGTTAGTTCATTATTATTTATGACCTGATTATTATCATTAATATAATCTGCACCATTATTAATTTCATCAATTTTATTATGAGGTATATTGTGTTCATTAATCTTTTCTTTAATAATTTTTCTTTTAGAAGATATTTCTTTGAATAAAAAACCTGAACAATCGATTGTATGATCTAGCAAAATATTAGATATTACTACATTATCGTCTTTAAATAAAATCTTTTCTTCATCTTTTGGCAAAACATGAAAAAAAAGAGGATAATTTAAATTAGTATTAGATGCTGATAATTGAACATTAATTATCTCTTTAAGTGCTTCATGAGCATAAATATGAAGCCCCTTATTTCTTCCAAGCAGATGCATCGAGGTAATTAGACCAATTAAACCATAATAATGATCTCCATGTAAATGACTGATTAGGACATGACTAATTCTCTGAAAACTTAGTTGGTATTTTCGCAATTGAACCTGAGTATTTTCACCACAATCAATTAAGAAAAACCGTTCATTAATATTTAATAATTGAGCGGTTTGTTGCTTATCAACTGTAGGAATTGCAGAATCACATCCTAAGATTGTTAATTTAAAAGACATTAAAAATTAGAAACAATAAGTTTTTTTGAAATTAGATTATTTGAATTTTTAAAACAATAAGTATAGATTCCAGAAGGTAATTTTGAAATATCTACATCAAATTTATTTACTCCATAGTTTGAATTGATTTTTTTCTCATGGACAATATTTCCAAGTATATCTAAGACATAAAAAGAAACAACTTCACTTTTGCCAAGCACAAACTGAAAAATTGCGTTGTCATAAACAGGATTTGGAAAAACATCTAAAACCTTAAAAGTAGAGGCATTTAGATGTTCTAATGTAGCTGTAGCATTTGAAATATCTATGAAAAAGTAATCAACAGTGTCTAACTGAGTAATAGACCCAATTAATGGGACATTAATTGCGAATGTAGAGGTTGTCATTACCAAAGGATAATATCCAACATCAGCTTGTGTAGGATTAACAGTAGAGTAAATTTCAGCGCAAGCATAAGTGCCACCTGGAAATGAACAGTTTGGTGGGTTACAAGCATATGTAAAATTATTTGGTAAACCTGTAATACTTGTTAAGTCTATATTACTAATAGTTACATTAACATTTAGACCACTTAACGAAACTGATGTGTCTAGTGGAGTTAAAACATCAATTTGAGTTGAATATGCTTGACCAACAAAAGCTTCGTCTAAATTAGTAATTTCATCAGGAAAAATTCCTGGTGATGTAATTGAAGCATCAGGAGTACATTGAGAATATGAAGATAAAGCTATACAAATAGCAGAAAAAATAAGTAATAGTTGTTTCATTTTTAAAGTTTTAATTAAAGATTTAGTTGTCTTTCCATTTCTTCCATATCAATAAAGTCATATGCCTCCTGTAAAGTAGGAACAATGTTTAAATGATCATCAAAATTAACATTGCTAACAATAACAAATGATCCATTATTATCATTTACATACTTTTCAAATTTAGTAAAATTATTAATCAAAAGTTTATGCATATCATTTTTAAGTGTTGATAAATCAGCAATAAAATTTTTAATGTTCTGAGAAGCATTT
>CALKMQ010000196.1 GCA_938092125.1 uncultured bacterium | reverse complement strand
TGAATAATTTTAAATGACTAAATTAAGAAAATTTTTCTTTATGATAATTATAGTAAAAACATATTTACCTAATAAAAAACTATATAATAAGAATATTGATAAAATATATCTTTATGTATGGGTTCAGGTATGTTTGGTCTTCCATTTTCAAAAAAGTATAACTTAGTTATGAATAAAAAATACATATGGTTAATTATACCTGCTATTTCATTTATCTTTCTTCATGATTTAATTATTTATAATAAAATACCATTAGCAAGTGATATGGTAGCACATGAGCCAATAAAGGAGTGGATAAGCACAACTAGTATTAGTGAGTTTCCGCAATGGTTTCCAAATCTTTTTTCTGGGTTACCATCTTATGGTGGATACATTTACACACCAGGTCATCCGTTAGAACCTCTGTTGAGATTAATTTATTTAAATATTGGAGTTAAATTATGGTTTTATTTGTCCTTAGGGGGCATAGGCCTTTTTTTCTTACTTAAATTTTTAAAAGTTTCAAATAACTCTAGCTTGTTTGGTGGGTTAGCTTATGCATTAACGCCATATGTTTTTGGGCTTATTAACGCTGGCCATAATAATAAAATAATGGCAGGCGCATTTACACCCTTCCTTATCCTATGTGCGTTGTATGTGTTCAGTAATCGTTCAATAAAATCTATTTTGTTATTAAGCGTTGTATCAGCGCTGCAATTATGGACTAATCACCCTCAAATATACTATTATACTTGGATGGTTATAGGCTTATGGTGGCTTGTAGATACTATATATCGTTTAATAAAAAATAAGATTAATTATAAAAATACCATCCAAGATATCTTATTTCTGACAATTTCTATTATTATTTCATTACTGATGGTATCAGATCCTTATTACGACGTATATAAATTTCAAGGTGAATCAAATAGAGGTTCAATTTCTGTTTTAGATCAGACTGATGATACTAAAAAGGGCACAACTTGGGATTATGCTACACAGTGGTCCTTTCATCCGTTGGAGACTATTTCATTTATATACCCTTACTATTATGGCTTGCAGAATTTTTCAGTAAAAAATAAATCTGAACCCAGGAAGTTTATGAAACAGGCTTCTTATTGGGGATATATGCCATTTACTCAATCGACTCATTACTTGGGTTTATTAATTGTTATTTTATCTTTTTTTAGTTTATGGTATTATTTTAAGTATAAAGAACAAAATCGTACCGAAGTGATTTTATGGACTATTTCTTTTATCATTTTAGTAATTGGGTTTGGTAGTCATTTACCGTTGTTTTATAAGCCACTTTTTAAATTTGCACCTTTCTTTTCAAAGTTTAGAGTGCCTTCAATGATTTATATGATGCTTTCTATTACAATGCCCATGATTGCTGCAATTTCAATTGATAAAATAATTAATGAGCAATATAAAAAAGAAATATTTAATAACTCGTTAAAGGTATTTGGAGTGTTTATTTTATCAAGTATTATTTTCTTTTTATTTGGAGAAAGTCTTATATCTTTTTCTAGCCCCGGAGATAATAGGTTCATTCATTATATCGATATAGTTAAAGATATTCGACTAGATCTTTTCAATAAGGGTATCCTTTTGGCATTATTAATTTGTTTTGGGGCATTAACTATAATTTTTCTGTTTTCGAAAAATAAAATTTCAAAGGGAGGACTTGCATTTCTTTTCATATCTATTCTTATCATTGATTTATGGGTTGTTAATAATGAGTTCTTATCTGTCAAAGATTCTAAAAGTATGAAAAATCAATTCATCCAGACACAAGATGTTAAATTTATGAAAGCCGATACTAGTCAATACCGAATTTTTCCCGCAGATGAAATTGGAGCTACCAAATATGGATATTGGAATATTCAAAGCATTGGAGGGTACCATGCTGTCAAATTAAGGCATTATCAAGATCTAATGGATATCGGTGGTTTTCGTAGGCCAGTAATCCTTAATATGTTGAATGTAAAATATATTATTACAAATAAAAAAATAGAAAACCGAGCGTTCAAAAAAATTGAAGGTAATAATAATCTATATGAAAATTTAGATGTTTTACCTAGGTCCTGGGTTGTCGGAGGTATAAAATCTGTTAAAAGTCAAAAATCATCACTTTCATCAATAATGGACCTGTCTTTTAGACCGAATGAAACTGCCTCAGTTTTAAATTATGAAGGTCCTGATTTAATTAATTTCAAAGGTGGCAATTCAAAAATTATAAAGAATTCACCAAATGAAATAATAATTAATTGCAAAACAATTGGTGGAGGACTTCTTGTTTTATCTGAGGTCTATTATAGTCCTGGTTGGAAATGTAAGGTTGACGGTATTCCTACTGATATTTACCAAACAAATCATATATTGCGCTCTGTTTTTGTTCCTGACGGGGATCATCAGGTTATCTTCTATTATGACGATTCGAATTGGATTTTTGCAAAAATTGTTTCGAGGACTTCATTCTTTTCTGCTATTCTTATACTTTGTTTTTTATTTTATAGAGAAAGGAAACCTATTGTTAGATTATGATTGCTAATTACCGACAGGTAGGAAATATCAAGGGAGGTATATTCCTTGTAGGTATTTGTTTAACTATTGGAATATTTTCTTATACCAATTATCTATCTCGAGAATTAAGGGAAGATAATAGGGGCGTCGTAAAAATCTATGCTGAAATAATTGCAAACGCAGTTAACGATGAATCAGATTCAAATATAAATTTCATTTTTGAAAATGTAATAAAAAAAGTAAAGTTTCCAATTATTCAAAGTGATAAGAATAATATTCCAACGATGTGGACAAACTTGCCAAAAAATATTAATACTTCAGTTCAAATAGCTGAAATGCTTAAATCAATGGATGATATAAACGAACCAATACCATTGATTTATAAGAGCCAAAATCAAGAATCAATAGTCTTTGGTTTTTTACATTATGGTGATTCTCATTTAATTCAAAAAATTAAAATTTGGACTTATATAGAGCTCTTTTCTATTGCGGTTTTTGTTTTTATCGGATTTTTTGGATTTTCTTTTATTCGAAATAATGAAAAACAACATATTTGGATTGGCTTGTCTCGAGAAACTGCTCATCAATTAGGAACGCCTGTCTCTGCATTAATGGGATGGTTTGATTACCTTAAAAATAGACCCTTAAATTTAGATAAGGTGATACCGGAAATTGAATTAGACATCGATAGATTACAACAAGTTAGTAGGCGGTTTAGTAAAATGGGTTCAGACCCAGAAATGGAAATATTTGATTTGTCAGAAAGAATCAAGGCTACACTAGCTTACCTACAAAAAAGGATGCCATCACTTGGAGGCAACGTAAAATTGATAAATAATATTGATGGAGGTATCCAAATTATGGCAAATGGCACGCTCATTTCTTGGGCAATTGAAAATTTAATAAGAAATGCAATCGATTCAATTAACAATTCAAATGGTAAAATTGTTATTGATTTAGATCAGGGCTCTTTTGATGTGAAAGTACGAATATCAGATGATGGCTGCGGCATTCCTAAAAAAGATTGGAGAAACATATTTCGCCCTGGATTTAGTACAAAAAAATCAGGTTGGGGCTTAGGATTGTCATTATGCCAAAGGATAATTAAAGAGGTCCACAAAGGTAAAATATACGTTTTGGACTCAAAAATAAATAATGGCACTGTTATAGAATTAACAATTCCAAATAAATAGTTTAATTTGATTTCTGTTATTAGATAACGTTGATTACATCTTAAATTATGGTTAATTGAGAGATAGAGATATATGGATTTTATTTTCGCACAATCACAGTCAGTTCAGGGTGGAGGAATCTTGAGTTTTTTACCCTTTTTACTAATAATGATAATCCTGTACTTTTTTATGTTGAGGCCTCAAGCCAAAAAGCAAAAAGAAAAAGACCTGATGATAACCAATTTAGGTAAAGGAGATAAGATTATCACAATTGGTGGCATAGTCGGCACCATTAGTGGTTTTAAAGAGAAAGGAAAGCTTGTCATCGTTAAAGTTGATAGCAATACCTCACTAACATTTAATAAATCTTCCATTGCGGGGCTGTTTGGTAAGACTAATGAAGAGGATTTAAAATAATGTCAGTACTCGATGTTGTTCACTATGGCGATCCTATCCTTAGAAAAAAATGTTTGCCGGTTGAGGACTTTATTAACTTATCAAAATTTGTTGATGATATGTTTGATACAATGTATGAAGAAGAGGGTATAGGTCTTGCAGCGAACCAAGTAGGTGTTAATATGCATCTCTTTATAATTGATATTGCTCATACTGATGAGAATGAATTCCCAAGGATTTTTATAAATGGTGAAATTACTTCTAATGAAGGTGAAAGTGTCTTCTCTGAGGGTTGTCTCTCTATTCCACAAGTTTCTCTAGATGTTATTAGGCCAGAAACAATCACTTTAAAATTCCAAGATTTAGAAAAAAAATGGCATCAAGAAAAATTCAGTGGACTTTTAGCACGTGCCATCCAACATGAAATAGATCACCTAAACGGTGTTTTAATGATAGATTTAGTTAATGATACTCAGCGATCGGAAGTCCAATCTGAGGTCAATAAAATAAAAAATGAATCTGTTGCCAAGATTAAACGAATTTCTTCTGATAAAAAATTCGTTTTATAAAAACTTTTATTCATTTACAAAAAACAAGGGCTCTAAAATTGAAAGTTGCTTTCATGGGAAACCCCCGATTTGCTATTGACCCGTTAAAAACAATTTTTAAGAGTGGGCACGAAATCCGTGCTATTATATCAAATCCACCAAAACGAATGGGGAGAAAAAAGACTAACCAATACACAGATGTTGGTCAGTTTGCGATTGATAATAATATTAGATTAATTGAACTAGGTTCTTTTAACGATGAAGACACTTATGAAGAAATAGTCTCGTTAAAGGTGGATATATTTATTGTTGTTGCTTTTAGAATATTGCCGCAGAGGTACATCGATATACCAAAGTTTGGAGCAGTCAATATTCATGCTTCAATATTGCCAAGTTATCGAGGAGCAGCTCCGATACAATGGGCTTTAATGAATGGGGATAAAAATACAGGTGTTAGTATTTTTCAAATTGAAAAAAAAATAGATACTGGAAAAATTATTTATCAAGATAAAATTGATATATTTGATGAAGATAACTTCGAGACTCTTTCAAATAGACTATCTACTTTAGGAAGTAAATCTTTATTAAAAGCACTGAATGATATAGAGTTAGGTAGTGCTAAATTATTAAAACAAGATAATTCAAAAGCTACTAAGGCGCCAAAGATTAATAGAGATATGTTACAAATTAATTGGTCTTGGTCAAGTAATAAAATAAATAATTGGATTCGAGGATTGTCACCTTGGCCAGGAATGTATACTTTATATAATAAAAAAAAATTAAAAATATTTAAAGTAAAATTGGTTAGGACTACTAATGTTGAAAAAGCTGGTATTATACATAGTGTTAGTAGCACAAGAGTAGAAGTTAATTCAGGAGATGGTTTAGTTTCGATTCTTGAATTACAGCAAGAAGGGAAAAAAAGATTAACTATTGAAGAATTTTTAAAAGGTTCAGATATAAAAGAAGGTGATTATTTCTCTCATGATATCAACACGTAAAATAGCTTTAAGCATCCTTAACAATTTTGATACTAAAAAAGAAAAAATTCCTGCCTTAATAAGGCAATCCTTTAAAAATAAAGCACTTTCAAAAAATGAAGAAAAGCGAATAAAGGTTAGTGTA
Organism: uncultured bacterium; assembly: GCA_938092125.1. Classification (GTDB taxonomy): domain Bacteria; phylum Fidelibacterota; class Marinisomatia; order Marinisomatales; family UBA1611; genus TMED80. Next base: position 726 of record CALKMQ010000196.1, on the reverse strand, counting down.
AATGAGGTCATTCGTTATCGTGGAATATTAGATTTTGTCATTGAAAAAGGATCTAGAAGAGAGGTTAAATTTATACAACCTAAGCTGATGAATGTTTTAAGGTTAGGTATATATGAGCTTCTTTTCGATGATTTAATACCTGATTTTGCTGCTATTCATTCGAGCGTCGAGCTTGCAAAAAACGTTATTAGTAAAAAAACCGGATCTATGGTGAACGCAGTTATGCGAAACATACAGAGACACAATGAAAAATATGACGGTTGGAAGAATTCTTTATTTGAAAACAACATAAAACTAGCATATCCAAATTGGTTAATAAAAAAGTGGCAAAAACAATTTGGCAAACACAATACAGAAAAATTGTGTTTGTTTCTTATAAAAAAAGCACCGATTTACATAAGGCTAGATAAAAGTAAAATCAGTGAAGAAAGTATGGTTTCCAATTTTTCAAAAAAAAATATAGAACTATCAAAGCAAAATAATTTTAAAAATTTTTTTAAAGTAAAAAACGGTAAAGAAAAAATATTTGAAACTGAAATTTTCAAAGATGGTAAGATATCTATTCAAGATCCAGCCTCGGGTGCAGTCGTAGACTTAATTAATCCAAAGAAAAATGACATTATTTTAGATGCCTGTGCGGCTCCTGGCACGAAATCATTATATATGGCTCAAAGAGTGGGGTTGGGAGGAACGATTTATGCTTCCGATAAGGATAAAAAACGAGTA
>CALKMQ010000195.1 GCA_938092125.1 uncultured bacterium | reverse complement strand
ATGTCTATTTATTTGTAGTTGTGCTTCTACTAAACACGACCAATATGAGTTAAGGTTAGAAACTATTACAAAAGAATTGCATAGGACGAAACTAATTGCAAAAAATGCTGTTGGTCGAATAAGCAAATTAGAGAATAAATTATCTGAAAGTATTATTGAGAGAGACCGCTTATTAGTAGAACATAAAAATGAGACCTCTTTATTGAGAGCCTCTGATGCATTTCACAAGGGAAATAACGCATTATTCACAAAAAATTATAATAAGGCAATAATATATTATAAAAAAACAATTGAGTTGAGACCAGCAGATGCACATGCTTTTAATAATCTCGGAAATGCCTACAAAGAAATTCAAAATTATCCTCTAGCAATTAAGGCATATCGTAACGCTATTTTGCATAAACCTGATTATGCTAGTGCTCACTACAACCTTGGAATCGTATACCAAAAAAATAATAATTTTGACGTCGCACTAGATTCTTACAGAAAAGCTGCTCGATTAGCTCATTTAGGAGGACAGAAATGGCTAAAAGAAAGTGGCTTCCATTGGTAGGTTATTGATGGTTGATGTGGATGTAGAAATTAGACCTCTTGTAAATTTTATTAATAATCTTGAGGGAGTTACAACGTATGGTTCTTGTCAAGGACATGATGATGGTGGAAAAAGCGGTAAGTGGATTTACCCATACATAAAATTTAAATGCATAAATAATAGGTCTCTTGGGTTGATTGCTGGAATTGAAAATGCATACGCGAACCTAGATGATCTCCAAAAATTAAATAATTTTAATCCTAACGAGCTTTACCAACCAGAATTAAAAGCAATGTGGACAACAGAAGTAGTATCAAACATTGATTATAATAGCATTGAAAATTCGGGAGATGATGAGTATGCATTGTTTGTCTTAAGAGCTGACTCGAACAGTTATAATTACCCTTCAGAGGTATATAAAGATTTTACTACTATCACAAAATGGTATAAGATGCAGATGGTTTCAAAATGATATTTATGCTTTAATTATGTGGAGAGTAATAAGGGAAAATAATTTTAAAGTACTTATATTCGGATTGTTAATATATATTACATTTAGTAATCCATTGAAAGCAGAACAAAAAAACCAACCTAAAAATTATCAGCAGCTTGTAGATTTATTTAGCAAGTGGAGAGAATTTGAAAGACCGCCTTCGACTAGTGGTGCTCCAGATTACACTTCAAAAATGTTTAATCATCGTGAAAAAGAGTTCAACTTACTTCGTAAGGAGCTTGAAAAAATGGATACCACGAACTGGTCGATCCATCATAGAGTTGATTGGAGTGTGGTCAATGCTGAAATGAATGGTTATGATTTTAATATGCGAGTTTTGAAACCGTGGGTTCGTGACCCTGCTTTTTATCAAACTATTTGGATGTATGAAAGTGACGTACCTGCTCACGAAGGTCCAGTAAATCACGCTCTCTTAGAATTTTGGCAATATGAATTTCCGCTTACTGAAGACAGAGCTAAAGATATGGCTTCAGAACTGGAAGTCATTCCAAATCTTTTATTTCAAGCAAGAGGAAATCTTACCGGCAATGCAAAGGATCTATGGATTGCTGGAATAGAAAATTTTAAAGATCAGCAAAACAGCATACTTAAAATAAAAAGGCAGATCGAAAAAGAACATGGGAAACAGTTTAATAAAATTTTAAAAAAACCAATCGCTAGAGCCTTAAAGGCAAATTCTGATTTCATTGATTGGTTAATATCAAAGAAATCAATTAAAGATGGCCCTTCAGGCATTGGAAAAGAAAATTACACCTGGTATCAGCAAAATGTTCATCTAATTCCTCTCTCCTGGGATGAAGAAGTCTCTTTATTAAAACGAGAACTTGATCGAGCATGGAGTTCTTTAAAAATGCAAGAGCATTTGAACAGAAATTTGCCACAAATGGTATCAGCCAAAACAAAAGATGAATTTGATAAAATGAAAGAAGATGGTGTTAAGCGTCTTATGCGATTTCTATCTGATCATGATATTATGGAGATAAAAGATAATATGGAGCCAGCTTTAAGGGCGCATATGGGTGAATTCGTTCCGGAAGATGAAAGGAATTTCTTTTACATTGGAATGCATTATGATCCTGTTCCTTTATACACGCACTTTTATCATTGGTTCGATCTTGCGGAAGTAAGAGATAATCCTCACAAAAGTCCAATTAGAAGAGGTCCTTTATTATACAATATTTTTGATTCTAAAAGTGAAGGTATTGCAACAGGAGTTGAAGAAATGTTTATGCAATTAGGATTATATGAAGACAGTCCTAGATCAAAAGAAATTGTATGGATTATGTTAGCTCAGAGAGCTGCGAGAGGTTTGGGATCGCTCTATGCTCACGCAAATATGATGACCATGGAAGAAGCAGGTCATGTTCATGTAAAATGGACGCCTCGCGGATGGATGGAGCGAGAACCGCATCTTTTACAGTTTGAACAACATTTATATCTTAGGCAGCCTGGGTATGGTACGTGCTATATCACTGGTAAATACTTAATAGAAAGATTGGTTAAATCATTGTCAAAAAAATTAGAAAATGAGGATGAAAAGTTTAATATAAAATCTTTTTTAAAATTTTATAATGACTCTGGAAATATACCTGTTGAGCTTATTAAATGGGAAATGACTGGAGAGAAATAATAAAAATTTTTTATAACATATGTGTAAAAAAAGAAATACATTTCATTATTAACTAAAGAGGAATAAAATGGAAACAGGTAAAGTAAAATTCTATAATAGAGAAAAAAGATATGGTTTTGTAACCGGAGATAACGGTACAGACTACTTTTTTCATGAATCAATGCTCGTTGATGGTCAGCAGGTACGTGATGAAGATAGAGTAGAATTCAATGCAACTGATGGAGATAGAGGTAAACAAGCTACCGATATATCCCGTATAGATTAATTATATTGAAGGTCCATTCATTTCGGACTTCTTCCACATTTTAGGCTATTCAGCCTAGAAAAATCCACCAAAATTATTTAGTAGATTTTTAGTGAATTAACCTATGTGCAGGGCTATTGTTCTTATTAATGTTTTTAACATGATTTAAAAGTGTTGAAATAATGAGAAGAGTAGCCCTTTTTTTTATATTTATTATTTTTAATAACTCAACAGCGCAATTAGATCCAAACCCTAAGAGGTTTTATCCTTCAAAAGTTGGTAGAGAATTATCTATTGAGCAATTTGTAGATTGGGATAAAAAAAACTCCTTCTTCAAAGAAGGTGTACTATTTGTTGGCAGTTCTAGCATTAGGCTTTGGCCTACAAAGCAGTATTTTGATTACAATATTATTAATCGTGGTTTTGGCGGAGCTCATTTATCCGACATTAATCATTATTTTGATTTAATTGTTTCAAAATATAAACCGAAAATTATTTTTCTTTATGCTGGCGATAATGATATTGCAGCTAATAAAACACCAAATCGCTTCCTTAGGGACTATCAGAAATTTGTTGGACTTGTTGATGATAGCATTCCTAATTGTTCCATTATCTTCATTCCAATCAAACCAAGTCCAGCAAGGTGGAAGCATTGGGATAATATGAAAAAAGCAAACAGTCTTGTAAATGAATATATTAAAAAGTTTCCTAATCAATATTATATAGATACTGCCAGTCCAATGATTAATGACAATGGAAGACCTAAATCAAGTCTATTTATTAGCGATAGTCTACATCTGAGTATAGAAGGATATGATCTTTGGAGTAACATCGTCCATCCGCTATTAGAAGAAGTGATAACCAAAGATAAATGGAAACTATTTAATTGGTAAAATGAATAATTGATAAAAAGGATAGCTTTTTATCTTAAGCGCTCTATACCTTATTGATACGTGTTAAAGTCTATTATACTAATCATACTTAAACTTTCACCATCATCTAAAAAATGGTTTTGGGAAAAGTGGTATAATGTATTTGCAAGGAATGCTAAAAACACAAACCTAAAATTAATGAATTATGGCTTTCATTCTCCAGGCCTTGAACTAAAGTTGCAAGAGGAAGATGAAATCGAACGTTACCCGATTCAATTATACTCTTTTGTCGCAAATCAGGCAGATGTAAAAGACAAAAAAATTTTAGAAATTGGTTCTGGTCGAGGTGGAGGCGCATCTTTTATTGCTAGATATTTACACCCTTCGTCTGTTACTGGTATTGATATTTCAAAAGATGCTATTGAATTATGCTCAAAAATTTATAGTATCCCAAATCTTGATTTTATCGTAGGAGATTCAGAAAACATACCCTTTGCTGATAATTCATATGACATTTTAATCAATGTGGAATCTTCTCATTGTTATGGTGATATGAAAAAATTTCTTAGCGAGTCCTATAGGGTTTTAAAACCTGGTGGATTTGTTCTTTTTTGCGATTTTCGTACAAAAAGTAGTATTCAAGAACTTTATGATCAATTCAGCAGTTCAGATTTACAATTTATTGACAGGGTAGATATCACGGATAACATTATAAGCGGTCTAGATAATCTTTCTAGTTATCGTGAGCAGCATATTGATGAAAGTGTACCAATGTTCTTTAGGAAAATATTTAAAACATATGCAGGTATCAAAGGAACAGAAATATATAATGCATTTTCAAGCGGCTCTATGATATATATTTGCGCTGTTTTAAAAAAATAGAGCACCTATCTATTAGAAATAGTCAAAATTTAAGATTATTTTTAGCATTATAATTTGTTGAATCATTAATAAATAGGTATAAAAATGAGATGGTATATAGAAGTAATATTAAATAATTATATCAATTTTCAAGGTAGGGCTCGGCGGAAAGAGTTTTGGACGTTTATGCTCGTCCATGTATTAATTTCAATCGCTCTATATTTTATAGCTAAAATTGTTTTAGTAGTGTATTTGGCGCTGACAATCTGCCCTATGGTTGGCGTAGGAATTCGTCGCTTACATGACAGTGGTAAAAATGGAATGTGGATCCTTGCAGCAAATGTTCCGTTCCTGGGTTTTATATACTACTACTTCATGTTTCTAGACAGTGAACCTGGTACAAATATTTACGGTGAGTGTCCCAAAGAGTCATACATGGATAAAATATTAAAAGATGAGTTAGAACCACCTTCGTACAGTAAACCTTCGTCATTCTCTTTAGATAATGTAGAGTTTGATTTATCAAACTTAAATCCAGATAAATTATTTAAAAATGAGACGGCTGTACAAATTTTAATTATTGTTACAGGGCTACTATCAATCTTACTATTTTCGAATAAATAAAAAAGAGGGGGAGTCTTTAATGAAGTTGTTTTTAGTACACGCAGGTTTTTACGACGCTAATGTTTCTGGAGGGTTTTACGAGTCACATACAAATTATTTTGTAGTGGCGAAAGATGTAAAAGAAGCAAAATCAAGAGCAAAAGAAATAAAAGAGTATAAAATAAAAAAAATGCATATTGATGGAATTAAAGAAGTCGATGTCGTGGATGGTTATAAAATTGAACTTGAAAAGTATGATAATCATGATGGTAGTGGTTCTAGTGATTATTCATATGATGAAGTAAAAAATATATAATATTTTTTAAATGAAATTGTTTAAAAATTAAAACTACGAGGGAATGTATGTTAAACTATTTTAAAGGCTTTTTTACCTCGGGACTTCTTTTTTGTTCAGCTGCTGTTTTTATGGCTTCACAATACGGCGGATCTCAACATTTTGGAGATATCATCGCAAACTCTGTTACTGTTACTGATAAGAATGGATTCGGAGGTGCTTTTAAAGTTTTAGATAAAAATGGAAATGAACTTATATCCATTAAAAATGGCGCTATAAAAATCTTTAATAAAGAAAATTACGAAGTAGTAAGCGTTAGCGCAGATAATAAAGGTCAGGGCAATATACTGCTCCAACGTGGTGGGTATGTAAACACCTTTAATGAGGCTGGTAAAAAAACGACATCATTAGGTGAAAATAGATCTGGTGAAGGTACCTTGTCCACATTTAACAATGACGCCAAGTTGACGTCATTACTTGGTGGGGTTTCTGGTGGTTTTGGTAAGCTTAGCTTATTTGATAGTAAAGGTAAAGAAAGCCTTCATTTAATTCAATCTCTTACCACCTTCAATAAAGAGGGGAAACTAACAGGTAAATACGGTACAAACTCTAATGGTGATGGTTCTGTCCTCCTCTACGATAAATTCGGTAACAGAGGTTGGTACAAAACTGGTAAAAGTTCATAAAATATGAATAAAATTAATAATAATGACATTCGTTTAGAAATCGAAAAACATGAGTATAAGCTTTCAAAAGAGCCTGAGTTTATTTTTACAAGTGTAACAACAATAATTAATAGGTTTTTTGAGCCTTTTGATGAGGTTAAGATTTCTACCCATCTTGCAAATAATGTTCCTAAATATTTTGGAGAAACACCAGAATCAATCATGCAGCAATGGCAGGTTGCTCGAGAGCATGGAACAGAGGTTCATCTTGAAATTGAAAATTGGATAAAAGAGGGTATAGAACCAAAAGATCTTAAATCTATCGCTGCAAAAAAATGGATTGATGCTTACATTTCAAAACCAAACATTGATACGTTTTCTGAAGTCATCGTCTACAGCAAGGAGCTAGCTATCGCAGGTACAATTGATGTTTTGATGATGAATAAAAATTCAGGTGAATATGTTCTCATAGATTGGAAAACTTCAAAAAGAATTGATAAAAAATCATTTAATGGTAAAAAAGGAATTCGAAAAGAGAGCTCAAATATTGATGATAGCAAGTACAATCATTATGCGCTCCAATTATCTTTATATAGATATATACTTGAAAAATATTATGGCATAATGGTTGCCAGGCAATTAGTTGCTCAATTAAAAGATGATAATGTAGAAACTTATTCAATGCCATATATGAAAGATGAAATAGTAACCATGCTTAACAGTCTTAATTAGCCGTGGCAGAAAAAAAAGAATTTAAAAATAGATTTTCTTGGAGTTTTTCAAGAGATAATGCATTTAATACATGCAAACGAAAATATTATTATTCTTATTATGGAAGTTGGGGTGGTTGGAATAAAGATGCGGATGAACTTAGTAAAAAATTGTATTTATTGAATAAAATGTCCTCTCTTCCAATGCTTGCTGGTACTATCGTCCATGATGAAGTTGAAAGAACTCTCAAAGCTGTGAGGTATGGCAGAAAAGCAGACATAGTTAAATCAAAAGAAAATGTAATTAAGGTTTTTAAACAGTCGTGGTCACAATCCAAAAATAAAGAATGGAAAGATAACCCAAAATGGAAAACAAATTTATTTGAACATTTCTACAATCAAAAGCCAACAGACCAAGCCCTCTTAGATATTAGGGACCTTATGTTAAATAGTGTTGATGGCTTTTTCGCTTCTGACTCTTATCGTTTCATTCAAACAATGTCTGATTCTCAATGGCTTGCAATCGAAGATCTTGATTCTTTTGAAGTCCATGGCGCAAAGCTATGGGTCAAATTAGATTTTGCGATAAGGCATGGTGAACGAGTTTATATTTATGATTGGAAGACAGGTAAGGTGACACCAGAAAATGAGGTACAGCTCGCTATATATGCGCTCTATGCTCAACAAAAGTGGAATGTCGACCTTAAGCTCATTCGTCTTTTTGATGTGTATTTAAACCAGCAGTTGCCTGTAAAAGTTAAGCCTACTAATAGACTAATAGATTCAGCCAAAGTGTTTATTGAAAAAAGTATTGATTCAATGAAAGAGTTGTTAACTGATGTTGAAAATAATAAAACAGAAATTGATTTGTTCCCAGTGGTAGGAGAGGATCGAGAGAGCTATCCATGCAGTTATTGTAGCTTTCAAACAGTTTGCTTTGATTAGATTGGAGTTATAAATAATATGAATAAAATAAAATATATAGTTTGGCTTCTTGGTATTATAATATGGAATTACAGTGTTCCAGGGGCTAAACCGATATATGATGTTGGCATGGCTCTGATTCTTAAACATATGTTTGAAATCAATAGGCTTGTTCCTTTAAAGTATTAGTACATTGTCTAATTAAATAATGATTTAAATTTAAATGTGTCTTTTTAGTATTTCATTAATTACGGAGTTTTGTTCATGAATAATAGAACAGCGGTATTATTTCTAATACTTTGCGTTGCTGCTTTGCTAGGGCTTATAGAACTTGAAAAAGTATTTCAGGAAGAAAAAGAGGCAAAAAAAAGCAGACAAATAGCCGAAATAAAAAAGCAAAAGGAAGAAGAGAAAAAAGTTTCGGAATTAGAAAATAAGATATTTAAAGTAAGAATTAAGCACGATGGCAGACCTGAAACAAACACGGCTACTATTATTCTTGATGCAGGCGGTTCATATGATCCAAATAAAGTTGATAAGTTAATATTTGAATGGAAGCAGACGGGCGGTAAAACGGTTTATTTAGAACCAAACCCTAGTTCTCCACGCGTTGCTTTTAATGCTGGTCCCGGTGAGTATGCATTCGAAATAACCCTTACCGATGGATATGGAGAAATTATTAAAGACACCAAAATTGTACACGTATTAAAAGAGTCAAATGAATTACCTGTTTTAGAGACTAGAGTTTTAGCAAAATAATTAAAGTAATTATAACTATGAATATGATAAAATCTAATAATGCTAAGCTTACGCAGTTAAAAAAAGATAAGGTTTTTCTTAATCTCAATGAATTTAGTAAGCAAGATATTGTCGAAATAAGCGATAAATATCCTTTTTCATTTCAAGATTTAAGGCAGCTATCAATCATTGCTACGGACCTTTATATGTGGAACGAAAGCGGCGTAAGAGCTTGTATTGAAGAATTTGAAAATATTCAAAATAAAGATTTATCTAGAAAAGAAGTTATTGCACATGTGAAAAATTATTGGGAAGGTTTGCGCGGCGCAAAAATAAAATATGAGCCAGTAATTAAAAAAGAGGTTGAAAGACCGAAGCCAAGGAAAATTCAGCTAAGTGATCAAGAAAATGAAGTCTTTGGTATGTGTCCTGTTGCCTCTGAAAAAACAGTTTGCTGTAACTTAATGACTATTGATGCTGTTCAAGGTTGTAGTTTGGGATGTAGTTACTGTAGTATTCAGACATTCTATTCAGATGGAAAAGTTTCAGTAGATAAAAATTTGGCTGAAAAACTTGCCAATATTCCTCTTGATCCTAATAAAAATTATCATATTGGTTCTGGTCAATCCTCTGACTCTTTAGTCATTGGTAATAAAGAAGGTGTATTAGATGCTCAATTAAAATTTGCTAGAGAAAACCCAAATATTATTTTAGAGTTCAAAACGAAATCAAATAATATTGCTCATCTATTAAAAACAGATCTTCCTCCTAACGTATTTGTATGTTGGTCTTTAAATCCACAATTGTTCATTGACCATGAAGAACATGGTACTGCTAGTTTGAATCAAAGACTTCAAGCAGCTAAAGATTTATCAAACAAAGGTGTTCTAGTTGGGTTTCACTTTCATCCAATCGTTTATTATGAAGGTTATGAAGAAGATTATAAAAATATTGTTAAAAAAGTGATGTCGATGTTTAAACCCTCTGAAATTGCTATGATTTCTATGGGAACACTTACTTTTATAAAGCCTGCTATTAATAAATTGAGATCAACCGGTTTAAAAAGTAAAGTGCTTCAAATTCCGATGGCTGATGCTGTTGGCAAATCTTCTTATACAAAAAAAATTAAAAAAGAGATTTTCTCAACAGTCTATGATCAGTTTCAATCTTGGCACAAAGATGTGTTCTTATATCTTTGTATGGAGGAGAGTTCAATTTGGGAATCAGTTTTTGGAAGCTATTACAAAGACAATGTTGAATTTGAAACAGCTCTTTTTGACAGTGTTTCTACAAAGATGAATAAGCTAGAAATCGTATAATTTCAGAAAATAGAAAAAACTATTCATCTGCAATTTTTAATTTGATTAATTAGGAGTTTATATGAATCAGTATTTGGCAGGTTTCATCTCTGCAATAGTTTTAACTACAAGCTTTTTTCTTTTTATAGGAGCAAAAAAGCGTTCCATTGATAATCTTACTGTGCAAAATATTACTATCGTTGACGGAAAAGGAAAGGTCGTCGGTAAAATCGGTAATGATAAATTTAAGTCTTACTTATGGCTAAAATCTTCAAAAAGTAAAAATGCAGATATTGAATTTTCATCAAAAAAAAATGGTGGTTTTTTGAAACTTCGAAATTCTTTAGGGGAAGATGTTGTAAGTATGGAGGTTGATAAAAAAGGTGGCGGTGCAATAATTTTGGGTGGACGTGGTGGCATAACATCGCTAAAACTTGAGTCTGTCAATAATGAAGGTGGTCGAATGACATGTTTTAACTTACGTGGAAGTGAAACAGTCTATATGGGTACAAATAAAATTAATGGTGGTCAAATTAAAACATACAACGGCCTAGGGTTAGAAACCGTATTCCTTGGGACGGACCAAAATGATGCTGGCCTTTTAAGTGTGAATAATAATGCGGGTCTTTTCAGAGCAATGGTAGGTGTGGATAGAGGTGATAAGGGTTTGCTTAACTCTGCTAATAGATAAAACATTAATTATTTTTAAGAATTTTAATAATTGGAGTCTAAAATGAATCAATACTTACATGGGTTTATTACAGCGATTTGTCTTTCAGCAAGTTTTGTAATGTTTACAGCCTCAAAAAGTAACAATCTCGGTGATATTACTGTTAATTCAATAAGAGTTGTAGATAATCAAAATGGTGGCTATATAACTACATACAATAGATTAGGCGAGATTACAGCTTTTGTTGGAAGTGTCGAAGACGGAAGTGGTAAGGTTGCCTCATACGATAAAAATAAAGTTCAATACTCAATTAAGAGGGTTGCAGATAAACAACGTAAACAAAATGAGGAATTACTTAACCGTTTGAGAGAAAACGAAATAAGGACTATTAGCAGAGAAAATGAAGTTTATGAAGCAAAGGAACTCATTACTGAGAATAACGACCTTATTTATAGTCATTACGATGAACTTTCAGCTGAAATTGATATTCGTATTGAACTTTTTAGGAAAAAACTTCAAGAAAGAGAATCTTTAATCGAAAAAGCGATTGAACAATTATCAAACTTTGATGATGATATTAGGGACAACAAATCGATGATTGTTGAAAACACACAAGAAATCCATCAAGCATTTGAGGCTATTATGGAGAATACCGAATCCTTTAGGCATACAAAAGAAACACTAACAAAAAGAATTATGGAATTATATGGCCCTTATTAAAATTTTATTATTTAAATAATCATTAGTAATTGAAATGGGAATCTTTCGATTCACAATCAATATTTTTATATAATCTAATTGTCACTTACCTCGAAAGCTTGGTTCATTAAGTGATATTAAGTACTCGGTTTATAATTAAATTAAACTTCGTTTTTTACACAATTTTTTAAATCACAGATTTATTGTAAAGGGAACTTGAACATGACCAAGGTCAACTATCTTAAATATTTACTAGTATTTTCCATTATCATCTCATTTAGTTACTCTCAAGGCGGCCGTGATCTCACCGGTACTACTGTTGATGCTTATGCGTTCAGGGCTGAAGGCGATAATCATACCACTGTTGAACTTTCAATAAATGTGGTCTCTAATGATTTAAACTATGCAGATGGGGTAAGGTTTGATTTTGGACAATCTCTTAATATCTTAGATGCTTATATCGCCTCAGATATGATGGGTAGTCAACCTGCGGTTGTTATCCAGGGAGAAGAAGTGCTGTTTGGAGATTCTAGTTTAAGCAACGTTGGAATATTTCAGAGCAGTATGATCTACGATTTTATTGTTCATTTAGATGGAGCGGTCCAAGCACCGATAAGTATTAATTATACCGTTTATGACGATGGCTGGGCTCAAGATTTTTGTGTTGGTGATCCTGAAACTGGAGAAAATAATAATTGCGAACTTTGTGAAGAC
>CALKMQ010000194.1 GCA_938092125.1 uncultured bacterium | reverse complement strand
TTTATGGCTTCAACACCTGCAGGCTTCCCAATTGGAGATCCAGTTATAAAGGAACCATTGGTCAAAGCATTTCTCTCAGAGTGGACATAATAAAATAAAACTTCACAGGCACTTCTATGCCAAATACAAGAGCATGGGTTTGGTAGAATGGTTTTTCTATGAATGTTAGGGCTCTTGATATTATGTATAACCTCATGCCCACAAGGTTGGGACCAATCCAAATCCTTTGTAAACCACTATCACCATTGATCTAACAGGTCTTTTGTTGATGATTTTAAAAAGACGAACTTTCAAAAAAAGCCCATTTTGAGAAATTCCTACCCGTGCTATTTTTATTTACGCTTGTAATCACCCACTCATCTTTGGGAGATTCAAGATCGTACTCAATAATATTGCCATTAGGATGATGGAAACGATGGTTTAATTGTCTTTCATCACTGTTATTTTGAATTATTTTTTCTAAAACATTTTTAGCAGAATTGGAATGGACAATTACCATTAAACCCAATTCCTTTTTTGAGAAGGTCGCTAGAAAGACATCTTCTGTAATGGAAAATATTTGCCAATTAGCTGATGATGTTATAGCTTGTTTTCCCTTGGGAAAATTTACTTTACCCTTAGCGCATGCAAAGTCTTGATAAACTCCTGTATTGTTCCAGTCCACAAAATTATCCCCTGGGCCAAACATGTGAAAAGTATCCTCCATCTCCGATGCACTATCGTTCAAAAATAGTATTATGGGTTTAGCAACAATCAAGGAACGTCTGCCTTGGTTTGCCCCACCTGCTGATAATAGATATTCATTATCTCCCGAAATAATTTCTGGGCAAGAATTGTATCCATGACCCATTTTAACAAAATATGACTTTGGTTTATTTAAAATCCATTCCATCACTTTATCTGCAGGTTTGTATGAGACAAAGGTTGCCCAAAGGGCATGATGTTCCCCCCGTGATATATCTATCGATAATGAATTGTCGTAGAGTGTCGCCCAAACCTTGAGCATCACTGTATGGTAATCTGAATCAATATTGGTCTTAAAACTTTTACCAAACCTCCTTCGGTTTGGAGGAAAATGTTTGAACTTGTAACTGCTTAGGGCGTATTGCCAATTGAGACGATCCAATAATTTTCCAGAAAGGTATCGAATATCACCAGTGGTAAATTCATATAGATTCAATAATGCACAATAGGTATATCCAAGGTAGGGTGCTGAATTGAATTCATAGAATCCATAAGTGTCTATTTCCTCCAAAAAAAGCTTCAACTTTTGGGCCACTCCATTGGTGTTGTTATCATATTTTGGATCGGTGTTTCCGTGATTCCTAAGCCACTGGTTTTTTAAAAAACGAGAACCCTCAGTCATTAAAATATGATTTTCAGAATCCTCTAAAAACATATAACCGACATTTTTTCTGAATTCACTTCCTTCTATTGTAAGTATATTGTTCAATAAGTGATCTCTAGTTTTGGGATACAATATGTCAGGGCTTTCTCCAAAGAGATAGAGAAGAGCGGTAAATGCCATAGCCGTAAAATCATAGTCGCCCAGAGGATAAAGCAACCAAGGAGATCCTGGGTGACCTACTGCTTTTTGGTTCATTAGATACCTATTCATTTCCTCCACCCTTTCACCTTCCAACAAACAACTGATTACAATACGTGAATTTTTTAAATTCACTTTCTCATCTGGCTTCCAATCTTGGGGTGTTTTAGATGTCCATCTATCAAGAATTTTTTGTTTTAGGTCTGAATTATTTTGGAAAGAAAATGTGCGCTCTGTGGGAATTTCAACATTTCCAAGCTCGATTGGCTGATCCATTTTCCTCCCCGCACCAGCAAAAACATTAACCAAAACATAAAGTACAATTGGAAATGAAGCCACAATGATTAATATATAGGCCAAGATTTTTTTTATCCTCATCTAAGAGATCAAATTTTATAAATTAAGATTTCGTAATATAAGTAAGATATATTAATTAGGTTAATATATTTTATCAATTCCCAATGTCTCTGTTGAAGATTATCAGTCTAACATATTAATATAAGAGTAGGTGTTTTCTTATAAACCTTTTGTAGATTTTGTTATTTTAGTATTATGAAAAAGCTAATACTTCTTTTACTAATAGTTCCTCTATCAACCTTTGCTCAACATGTAAAAAAATCTAAACTTTCAGAATCAATTACTTTTGAGCACAAAGACATTACAGGGAAGGTTTTTCAACACGACTTTGTTTCTGAAATACTTAATAATTCAAGAAAAATATTTGTTTGGATTCCAGAGGGTTATGATCTTAGCGAAGATAAATATCCTTTATTGGTGGTTCATGATGGTGGTTCTGTTTTTATTAATAAAAAAGGGTCGTTCGGCAATGGAAATATGCCAAAAAACGATTTCATACCTAAAAAAAGGGGATGGAACCTAGACGAAATAGTTTACGAACTAATTCAATCCAAAAAAATAAAACCTATCATAATGGTGGGTGTAAGCAATACAAAATATAGAGGATTGGAATATGTTCCCACAAGAAACGGAATTAATTATGGAAAAGCATTAATTCAAGAGCTAATTCCAGAGATAAAAAAATTATATCGGATTAACTCTGGGGATATTGGAACATTGGGATCCTCTGCTGGAGGGACCATATCACTATACCTTGGATGGGAAAGAAATGATGTATTTACCAAAGCAGCTTGCCTATCGCCAGGAATAATTTTCAGAGGTCAAAACTATTTTGAATTATTTAAAAAAGCGAAGGTGCCAGCTAATCTTAAACTTGCAATGGTAAATGGTTCAGATGATTTTGATTCAGGTCTCCAGTCAGGATTTGATAAATGTATTGATTATTTAAATAAAATTAATTTTCCTAAAGAAAATCTTTTGTATTGGGTTGACAAAAATGGAAACCATGGCTCCCGATCTTGGTCACTCCAAGCAAAAGATATTTTACATTGGATGTATCAATAATATAAATGACATAATGATTTTATCGATTCGATATAAACTCTGCAACAGTTGGCTGGTTTCTGAAAATTAATTCCAAGCCTTGGAAATAGTCTTATTTGATTTCTTATCAAATCTAATATATCCCTGAAGCGTTTTAAGGCTTTTAATGGCTGTTAGCATCACTAAAGGAAATGGACTGTGGATAAGCTTAATAAAAACATTACAGTTGTTAATACTGAAGAAATGCTTTGGCGGGTTCTTATGACTCACTATCCTAATGAAGTCAAACAGATAATTAATGAATAATATGTTTATTGATATTGGGTTAGATGAAAGCTGGAAGGAACTAGAGCTTGACAGTGCCAAATGAAATAGTTACAATGCACTTAGACCGGAAGACAATGTGGCTTGTAACAAGCTCATTTTTTGGATAGATTCCCTCTTCATTTATGTTGACTCTCAACATAATTTTAATTATTATTGATGCCCTTCACCTCATCATCCGTCTCTTTTCAAGGTTGGGGCTAATGCAAATCCCTTGTAAATCACTATCATCATTGATCTAACAGGGCTTTTAGTGATGCCTTT
>CALKMQ010000193.1 GCA_938092125.1 uncultured bacterium | reverse complement strand
GAAGATGTCGTAATTCAAATCAAAAATATGTTAAGAAAAGTAGTCGTTAGCGGCACCGGTACTGAAGCAGATATCGCAGGTTGGGAAGTGGCTGGAAAGACTGGTACAGCTCAAAAATATATTGATGGTAAATACTCAAATGATCATTTCATATCTAACTTTGTAGGATTTTTGCCTTCCAGTAATCCCAAATTATTAAGTGCAATTGTGCTTGATGAGCCTAAAAGCCCGATGCATTGGGGCGGTCAGGGTGCAGCAGTAGCTTTTAGGCGTATTATGCAAAGAATAATTAATATGGATGATACGATTGTACCTCCTTCAAAAAACCTGAAAAACGTAGAACAAAAAATTTTAGTATCAAAAAAAAATAAAGATGAACTGCAATCGAGACCAGTGTTATTAAGTACAGTGAGTATTGAAAATCGAATTAAGGTCCCAAATGTCATTGGGAAAAGTTTAAAAAGTGCCATAAAACGTATTTCAGAGGTTGGTTTAAGAGTGAAAATAAGTGGTTCTGGACAAGTCGTCTCGCAAACTCCAAGACCTGGACAGATTTTAAAAAACAACGCTATATGTACGCTTAATTTAAAATAAAATGATTTTAACGAACTTAATTAATGGATTAGCTCCAATAGATAACAAATTTAATGACGTTTTGATAACTGGAATAAATACCAATTCAAAAGATGTGTCCCCAGGTTCGCTTTTCGTAGCAATTGAAGGTCATACAAATGATGGCCATAGTTTTGTCAATGATGCTTTTAAAAATGGAGCGTCCGCCGTTATATCAGAAAAACATCAGGCAAGTAAAATAGATAAACCTCAAATTATTGTTGAGGACACTAGGAAAGCCGTATCAATAATTTCTTCTCGCTTTTACAATAACCCATCTAAAGAATTAGTTATAATTGGAATCACTGGCACCAACGGCAAAACTACAACTTCTTACATAATCAAAGAATGTTTAAGCCAAGCAGGTCTAAAAACAGCACAAATTGGTACTACGGGTGTTATTGCTGAAGGTTATAAACAAGAAAAAACTCTTACTACCCCAGATGCTATTACTCTTCAAAAGTTATTACGAAGTTTAGTAAAACAGCGATTTTCTCATGTAGTCATGGAGGTTTCATCTCATGCATTAGAACAATTTAGAGTGCATGATATAGATTTTAATATTGTTGTATTCACCAATTTGAGTGAAGAGCATCTCGACTATCATGGCACTATGGAAAATTATTTTCATGCTAAATCGAAACTAATTGATTTATTAGATCCTAAAACCGGTATAGCAGTCATCAATTATGATGATTCATATGGTGAAAGGCTCCTTGGTAGTACAAAAAGAGAGTCTTTCGCTTTTTCGAAAAACAATAGCGATGTTTTACATTTTAAAAACTTGAATTCCGAACATAATAAAATTATTGGATCGATATCAACAAAAGGGATTTCATATGATATAAACTCAGAACTTATAGGCGGTTTTAATCAAGAAAACATACTTGCTTCTGTTTCCGTATTGCATGCCCTAAAAATCCCTAAGCCTTCGATTGAAAGTGGTATAAAAAATTGTAAAAAAATTCCAGGAAGACTTGAAGTATATAAACTTAAATCTGGTGCAAAAGCAGTAATCGATTATGCCCATACACCTGATGCTTATAAGAAAATATTAAAGACGTTAAAAACTATACTTAAAGAGGAAAATAAACTTTACATAGTTTTTGGCGCAGGAGGTGATAGAGATCGAGGTAAAAGAGCACATATGGCAACCATTGCAGAAAAGTACTGTGAAAAATGTTTTATAACTCCTGACAATCCTAGATATGAAAATTTAAAAAGCATAAATGATGATATCACTTCAGGCTTCACAAAAGAATGCTATACAATATGTGAGGATAGAGAAGAGGGATTAAAAAATGCTAATAAATTAGCCAAGAATGGTGACATCATTGCAGTACTTGGCAAAGGCAATGAAGAATATCAGGATATAGCTGGACAGCATATCTTTCATTCAGATAAAAAAATTATAATGAAAATGCAATGAGAATTGACCTTAAAGAGTATAATAGTATAAATCCGATTATAAAGACTGTTACAGGTCATGACATATCTGGTCAAATAAAAGGTATTACAACCGATAGCCGAGAAGCAATAGATGGTGATTTATATATAGCCCTTGAAGGTTCTGTAAATGATGGACATAGCTATCTAAATGAAGTAGATGCTCTTAATGTTGCAGCAGTTTTAGTAAATAAAGATAAGGGTTCAAGTAGCCTAAAAGCTCAAAAAATTGAAGTTGCGGACACAAAAAAAACTCTTGGAGATATAAGCAAGGAATGGAGGAAAAAATTTGATATTCCTGTCATTGGAATAACAGGTTCAAATGGAAAAACATCTACAAAAGATTTATTATACCATGTTCTTAAAAAAAAATATAATGTCCATTTGACTCGTGGTAATTATAATACCTCAATTGGTTTGCCTTTAACTATGCTAGAAATCAACAATAGTCATGAAATATCAATTGTTGAAATGGGGGCAAATCAAGTTGGAGACATAGAATATTTATGTGCATTAGCAAAACCAACCCACGGTTTAATTACGAATGTGTCTTCAGCACATCTTGAAGGATTTGGAAATATAGATAATATTGTAAAAACTAAAGGCGCATTGTTCAAGGCATTAGAAGATGGATTATCTTTTGTTAATTATGCTGATGATAAGGTGAAAAATGCACATAAGTTGGGTAAAAAAATCACATATGGTTTAAATGAAATTTGCGACTTCCCTGCTGGCATTCATCACGATGAAGATGGCTCAATAATTTTAACTATAGATTCTCAAGAAATTCATACCCAATCACAAAATCTATCATTTGCGAAAAATATAATTGCAGTTGCCTCAATAGCAATAACACTGGGAATAAAATGGAGTCATTTCCAAGAAAGAATATTATCTTATCAACCTCCAAAGGGTCGTTGTGAAGTATCCAAATATGATAAAATAACTGTAATTGATGACACTTATAATTCTAACCTCGAATCTTGTTTGGCAGCTATTGATTATCTTAAAGCATTTTCTATTAAAGGTCGAAATATAGTAGTACTGGGCGATATGCTTGAACTTGGAAAATCCTCAGAAGGGCAGCATAGAAACCTTGGTTATAAATGTTCATCTTCGAACTTAGATGCGGTTTTTACTTTGGGAGAGAATGCTTTATTTATAAAAGAATCTATTACCGGTATTCAAAAAAACCATCATTTTGAAGTGCGTCAGGATTTAATTGATTCACTAAAACTAGAATTAAAGGACAACGACACAGTTTTATTCAAGGGCTCAAGGGGAATGAAAATGGAAGAAATAATTAAAGGGGTTTTTGGAAAGTAATGTTAACGAGATATCTCTTACAATTTAAGGAAAGTATAAGCATTTTTAATTTATTTGAATATTTGACATTTAAGATCGCCTTATCTGCAATTACCGCTTTATTAATATCCTTTATAATTGGTCCTATCGTTATTAAAAAACTTAGAAAATATCAAATTGGTGAAGAAATAAGAACTAATGGACCAAAATCACATTTAGTAAAAAAGGGGACGCCAACCATGGGTGGAGTGATAATTATATTTGCTTCCCTCCTTCCAACCCTATTTTTTTCTGATTTAAATAATACAATGGTTATTATCGTTTTACTATCAACATTATGGATGGGTACAATTGGGTTCATCGATGACTATTTAAAAATTATTGTTAAAACAGAATCTGGTATGATTGCTCGTTATAAACTTTTAGGACAAATCATTCTTGGAGGAATAATTGCTTTCATTATAATAAATAGTAATGATTTTAGTGGCTTTAATACAAAAACTACAGTGCCCTTTTTTAAGAATTTTGAGTTCGACTTTGGTATCTTTTATCCGATTATGGTAATTATAGTATTAACTGGCTCATCAAATTCAGTTAATCTTACTGATGGCTTGGATGGTTTAGCTATC